>CAMKAR010000085.1 GCA_946410535.1 uncultured Bacteroidales bacterium | reverse complement strand
AAAGTACTACCTTTTCCCTAACTGACAATGGGTTTTTTCGGAAATTTTTACTCATTGAATACAAAATACTGAAAATCATTTAGAAAAATTTTTATATTATGCACCATTATTCAATATTCTCACACCTTAATTAATATAATAAAGCGTCACCAATGGGGCAAAAAGGCATCTTCGATATGGTCGATTACAGGCTTCCCATCCTTGAAAACGATGGAAACGATGTCGAAACGGGTGTTGCAATCCAGTCCATGATTGAAAATATAAGCGTTTGCGGCATATATGAGTTTCGTCTGTTTTGCCTTAGTCACTGCAAGATCGGGCTCGCCATAGTCGTCGCTTTTCCGCGTCTTCACCTCCACAATGACCAGCTCCTCGCCATCTTTTGCGATGATATCAATCTCCTTGTGCCTGTTACGCCAATTCCGTTCGAGGATCTCGTAACCCTTCTCCATCAAGAATTGAGCAGCAAGTTCCTCGCCCTGTTTGCCAAATTCATTATGTTTTGCCATAATCGCTTCCCAATATTCGTTCGTTGCAGCAAGCCATCCACTGATAACTACTAACTACTAACTACTAACTACTAACTACCAACTCCAAACTAATAATTATACCCCTTCCCCATCTTCATCATTTCTGTCTGATAATGACCAAGATAGACCAAACCTAAGTTACCATCAATGGCTATTTTGTCGCCCACCTGTAGTTTGTGTCCGTTCAACTCGCCGCAATGCTTTTCGTCATAGACCTGCAACTCGATGCAACTCACCACACAGACCTTGCCAAGACGCACTGCGGTCACAGCTGCATGTGAAGTGGCACCGCCACGAGCCGTCAGAAGGCCGTCGCAGTCGAAAATCATGCCGATGTCGTTGGGCACCGTATCGGGACGGACAAGGATGACGTTTGCATCAGGGAATTTCTCGCGTAACGACTTGATATCGCCTTCGTTGAAAGCCACTAAGCCGTTCATGGCGCCGCCGCCAATGCCCATGCCACGCCCGATTTGTTTCATCTCCGAAGGCGAGTGCACGAAGGCATTCACCTCGTCTTCGAGCTTCAAGTCTTGGTCGCGGATCTGCAAAATGTGGAAGTCCTCGGGCTTGTCGGACTCGAATGTGAACTCCATCTCCTGCGGACTGTAGCCAAGGTCTTCGGTAAGCACCTTCGCGATGGAATAGATCTTCTTATAAATCTCAGGCAGAGCCGTTTGCATCGAAGGGCCTTCCAAGTTGGCCGCCTTGCGTTGCGTCTCGCCAATGGGCAACGGCTTGACCAGACCACCAACGATGTCCTCGCCCTGACTACGCATGGTGAAGTCGCCGTAAAGGTGAACGCCCGGCCTTTCGCGGTGCGGGTTTTGCGTAAACACCACGCCAGACCCGGAGACATCGCTCAAGTTGCCGAAAATCATCTGCTGCACGATGACTGCCGTGCCCCAATTCTCCGAAATGCCCAAATGACGCCGATAGGCCAAGGCACGCTCCGAATTCCACGACTCAAAGACCATGTTGACACAATCTATGATTTGCTTGAACGGATCTTGCTCAAACTCAACGCCATTCTCCGACAAAATGGTCTTATAGGCATACGCAATCTCACGCATCTCCGTCGCGTCGAATTCGCTCTTTTGCTTCACACTATATTTCGACTTGAACTTGTTGATTTCCTCATCGAAAACGTCGCGGTCGATGCCTTTGGCCATGCCCCAACTTTGCAGCAGGCGGCGATAGGAATCCCAAATGGCCCAGGCTTTATTGTCGTTGCTGCCGATGGCTTCCACAAGCTCATCGTTCAGGCCCACATTGAGAATGGTGTCCATCGCACCAGGCATCGAAATGGCCGTCCCCGAACGCACCGAAACAAGCAACGGACTGTCGGGATTGCCAAATTTGCGTCCACTAATTCGCTCCAATTCAGCGATATGCTTCTTTATCATGCCATGAATCTCGATACGCAGCTCGGGAATCGTGTTGATAGTCTCATTGCGACGGAAAGTCTCAGTGGTAATGACAAAACCAGGAGGCACTGGCAGTCCCAGCAAATACAGCTTTTTCAGGTTGTTGGCCTTGTTGCCGATGAAAACTTGGTTGTCCATCTTCGGCGTTTCTTCCCAGAACGGGCTGACCAACATTTCGGAATTATAGGTCATGATGTCGCTGATGAGCTTCGGGTCGAGGGTGGCCTCCATCGTGCGCAACGAGTTGAGAATGCGACCGATGAAGTTGTCCAACGGCTGCATCAGGAAGGCATCGGAGAGCAAGTCGCGGTGGAATTCCTCCGATTTTTGGGTAATCAAAGCAGACGTTTCGCGCTCGCTCAGCTTCCCTTCAGGGTCGAAAAGCTGCGGGATGACGATTTTCAACGGATATTCATACGACTTGAGGAAATACTTGATGATGATGCGGCGCACGTCCTCAGCGATGAACTGGAAGATGTTGATATACTGGCCGAAAGAGAAGCTACGCGAGGTCAGCGAGTAACGCAGCATGTCGAGTTTCGAGTTGAAACTTTGGTTGGTGATGCCGTCCAAGGCCAAGCCCTCGCGGAAGAACTCGAGGATTCGGTAAATGTTGTTCAACGTCCGCTCCGAGATGTATTCAAGGTTGATGCTTTGCACCACCTTTTCCATCAGTTGGGTGGCCACGCGCTCCAAGCGGAACGTCAGGCCCATGGCCTCAAACTTGTTCTCTCGGTAAGTGCCATACATCGACGGAATGCCGATGGCGATATGGCGCTTGTGGTAGATATTCTCCCAGCCTTCGCTCTGTTCAGGATTGAAAATCACGGTCTTGAGCTTGTCCATGAAGGCATAAATCATCGTCAGCGACTTGCCGAAGTCCTTGGCCGTATAGACTTTCTCGAACTCATCAATCTCCTCGTCGGGAATGAACGGGAAACTGCGCAACGAATTGAAAATATTGACCGATTCGAAGCTGTATTTCTCTCTGAGGTAGGCATATAAGTCGCGGATGTCCATCAGGCGGGCGTGTTCGCGCTGACTGATGGCTTCCTCCAATTCGAGGCGGCGCGATGCGGAACCAATGAGGTTTTCGTAGTCGTCGCGAGAGAGCATCAAAACGTCCTCGGGATTGAGGCACGAGATTTCGCACATCGTCTGCACGAGGTTGTGGACATGCACAAACCAAGTGCTTTCCTTGTCGATTTCCTCAAAGACATTCTTGGGCAGGATGGGTTTCAACGGGTCGAGATTGCCGTCACTCCAGAACTTGAACACATCGAACGTCAAGGAAATCAACGTGTTATTACTCTCGGTATGAACCTGTTTGCGAAGGAAATGCACCAATTTGTCCTGACGACCAGAGATTTCGTCCATGTTGGTGGTCACGTTGCGGATTTCGCCCTCGGCCCCGATTTCGTTGAAATAGACGGGGAAAATGCGCGTCAGCTGCTTCACCTTCTTATAATAAGGTGTGATATTGGAGTTCAAGACCTTCGTGATTTCGCGCTGGAAGAGGTCGGTATCGCTCAGGAAAATGCCACCCAACTTGAGGTTGACAATCAAGGCGGAAAGCAGTTTGTCCAAGGGCGACTTGGCGTGCTCGATGAGTTCGAGCCACACGCGGATGTTCTTGATATGGTTCTCGTCCACAGAGAGTTGCCAGTCCTCGCCCACAAACACATTGCCCGGCGTGACGAATCCGAAAGCGATGAGTTTCTTCTCGAAATAGTTGACGATTTCCTTCATCTCGGTTTGGTCGACGTCGATGATTTTCAGGCCCAAGGTGAGCTGGAAATCGAGCACTGCCGACATGTAGTCTTTCTTCAGTTCCTCGGCGAGGTCGAAAATCGTGTCGATGAACGGAATCAGTTCCTCCTGCGGCATCTCGTCGATGGCGTCGCGCATCATGCGGTCCATGTTCCAGATGAGGCGTTCGCGCTGGTTCTCCATTCCGGGCAGGTGGAGCAGGAAAAACACGTAATGGAACTTCGTGATGAAATGCGGGAAAGCCTTCTCCGACTCGGTGAAACGCTTTGCAACTTGCTCATAATGCGGCATATTGGTCAAAGCTTCCCAAGTTTCGGCGGCGGTCAAATCGGCGCTCAACTGTTTAAAATAGGGTTTCCCGATTTCGTTGCACACGGTCTGGATTTCCTCCTCGGTCAAGAATTGTTTCTTGCTTTCAATCCAGTTCTCCACTTGCGAGGTTTGTCGCCAATAGCGGTAATTCTCTTGCAGCATTTTCCGCAACAGGGCGCAGGCCTCATCGCTGAAACGCTCGTCGCGAGCCACTTTGTCGAGATAGCGACCCGCGTGTTTTGTCGCCAAAATGTAGACATCTTTGTTGGCTTCAAACTTCTCGTTCAAGATATTGAAAACCAACGAAATCAATTCGATATGTTTCGGCGATTCAGCAATCACTTTGTTGGCAAACTCCATCAAGGTGATGACGATGTTGAGGCGCAGTTTGGCCGCCACTTCAGGTTTGAGCAGGCTGCGCATCATCTCCAGAGGGATGTGGAGTGCGTCGGCGGGCACGTCGTCGCGGGTGTAGAACCAGAAATCGTCGAGGAGCATTTTGCGCAGCTCCTCGGTCACGAAAGTATGGTTCGACAGCGGGTGATGATATTCGGTGATACATTCCTTAGCCCGCTTGTTGATGCCGAAGTATTTGGCCGACAGGGCGATAAACTGTTGGTGTTCTTCAGGGATGAAGATATCTTTGTAGCGCGTTTGGGCAAGATTGGCCTCCAGCGCTTGTGATTTGAAGGTTTCAGACATATTCGAAAAATAGATTTTGCAAAAATAGGCAAAAACCAATGAAGTTTGCTTTAGAAATCGTATTTTTGCACCTCAATTCAAAACGAAAACATCTTAAATACGACTACAATGGAAAAGATTAAAGTAGGTATCAATGGTTTCGGCCGCATTGGCCGCAACGTGTTCCGCATCATCTGCGAACGTCCGAACTTAGAAATCGTGGGCGTCAACGACCTGACAAGCACCAAGGTGCTGGCCCACCTGTTGAAATACGACTCCACGCAAGGCAAGTTCCCTGGCGCCGTGGAATACGACGAAACCGCTCTCATCGTCAACGGTGTGCGCATCCCAGTCACGGCCGAACGCTCGCCACTGAACATCAAATGGGGCAAGACCCCCGACGTGGTGGTTGAGTCCACCGGCGTGTTCCGCTCGAAGGAAAGCAGCAAGGGCGGCTATGGCGACCACCTGAAGAACGGCGCCAAGAAGGTCATCCTCTCGGCTCCCTCGAAGGACGCCATCGACGCCACCATCGTGGTGGGCGTCAACAACAACGACCTGACCGATGACATCGAGTGCGTGAGCAACGCCTCCTGCACCACCAACTGCTTAGCTCCCGTGGCCAAGGTGCTGAACGACCGCTTCGGCATCGAGCAAGGCTACATCACCACCATCCACAGCTACACCAACGACCAGGTGATCCTCGACGGTCCGCACAGCGACCTGCGCCGCGCCCGCTCGGCCGCCATGTCGCAAATCCCGACCACCACTGGCGCCGCCAAGGCCGTGGGCATCGTCATCCCCGAACTGAACGGCAAGCTCGACGGCATCGCCGTCCGCGTCCCCACGCCTACGGGTTCGCTCGTCGACCTCGTCTGCATGTTGAAGACCGAAGCCACCAAGGAAGAGATCAACGCCGCCATGAAGGAAGCCGCCGAAGGCCCGATGAAAGGTGTTTTGGAATACACCGAGGACCCGATCGTGAGCTGCGACGTCATCCACAACCCGCACAGCTCCATCTTCGATGCCCAAAGCACGATGGTGATGGGCAAGATGGTGAAGATCATGTCGTGGTACGACAACGAATGGGGCTATTCCAACCGCATGGTCGACCTCATCGAGATGATGAAGTATTGATTCGGCGAATTGCTGTTTTTGGAAACGGCGAATTTTGCGAATTAAACGAATTATGGGTAGAGACGCAAAATTTTGCGTCTCTACTGTTTTTACCGAACGATGGTGATGGAACCTTGCAAATGCAATTGCTCCTCCCCTGCCTCGCCGATGTAGGTGATGTCGGTAATATAGAAATAGGTGCCTGGCGGGCAGTCCAATTTCGTCATTTTGCTCTTACCGTCCCAATGGATGAGCGGGTCGTCAGTGTCGTGAAGGATATTGCCCCAACGGTTGAAAATCATGGTTTTGGCTCCTACAATCCGATCAAGTCCTGTCACCTTAGGTTCAAAAACGTCGTTGAAGCCGTCGCCGTTGGGCGTGATTACGTTGGGCAAGGTGTAAGAAAACTCTTCCATCGGCTCCTCATGCCCGATGCGCACCGTCTTGATGGCGGAATAGTTGACTAAAGGCCGCATGATGCCCTCCATCGTATAATGGCCGAAAGTGCGGACGTAATAACGGTAAGTCTCGTCGCTTTCCACTTCCGCATCAACATATTCAAAAGCCGAAGTCGTGGCTATTCTCAAAAAACGACTACCTATCTCCTTGAAAACCTGTGTGCTATCTACAAGCCAAGGCACAGACTCAGTCCACGAAAGATTGGCCTCGTCGTAAGTCGAAGCAGCCGTAAGCATCACAGCCGAAGCCGTGGCACTCGTCCCCACAAGCTGCTGGTTGGCGTCGCACATCTCCACCTTATATATTAATGTGCCGACCTCGCCCAAATTGACACCCGCATCCAAGAAACTCGTGTCGGCACCTTCGTAAACCACAGACGTTGCACCATCGCTGACGCGGGTCAAAGCATAGCTGAAGGGCGCAACATATTGTCCGTCAATCTCTTTTGGTTGTATCCAACAGGCCCTGACTTGACCCGAAACGAGGTCGATGCTGTCGTTGCTGACGTGGGTCATCAGCGGGCTGTCGTTTTTCAACTCGACGCAAGCCGCCTCACTGACAATGCTCATGGCCCCGTCGGGGAAACGCGCCACGATGCGATATTCGTATGCCACGCCTTGCGGGAGGTCGTGGTCGACATACGAAGTATTTGACACATCGTTCAATGTCGCAATCAATTGATAACCAGTGCGGATGCCCGTTTCACACGCATCGGGTTCGTAGCCATCGCAGCCCGCTTTACGGTAAATCAAAAGCGAGGTCGCGGTGGCACACGGATACACCGACCACGACAAAGAGACATCATGCCCATAAACCTCGGCCACAAACCGATCAACTTTAGGAGCCATCACCTTAATGCTCAATGTTTTGATATTGGTCAGACTGACGGGCATGTCATCGTCTTTCGCGTGAATCACAACTTGGTAAGGTGTGTTGCGGACATGGGCGAAGGTGGTATTCCAAAGAAATTCCATCTGTGGCTGCAATCCAAAAGCCGTCTCCGGGTTAAGGATTGCCGGACTCGTAGCCACCTCGAAAGGCGCACCAGAGGCGGTCAAGGTGACGTTGTCGCCGTCAGGATCAGAGGCAGAAATGACAAAGCCGAGCTGCTCGCCGGCCACGATGCAATATTCATCGTCGCATTGGATTTGCGGCAAGTCGTTGTCGCAAACTGAGATCAAGATTTGCATGTCGCGCACCACGGAGCCGATTTTCACGCCATGGCGCCATTCCTCCACCATGATGGCCACATTGTATTCGCCCTGGCGGACTGGGGCATCCCAACGCAATTCACCAGTAATCGCATCAATATCAAATGTTTGTGATGTCTGCGGAAAAGTATAGCCAGCAATATCCAAGCCGTCTTGGCCCTTGCAGGTAACGAGCCGGTAGCTCAAGCTGTCGCCATCGGGGTCGTAGGCCGAGGGATTGTGGAGATAGAGTTTGCCGACGCAGCCCCTATCGAGCGGCGCATTGAGCAACTGCGGCGAGTTGTTGTAGCCGAGGAACGGGTTGATGACCAATTCCGTCTCGATGTGCATGGGTACCATCACCGAATTGGGCACGTTGACGACACCGAAATTGCGGTTGGCATCCTCCATACTGATGGTGTAAGTCCCTGATGTTGAATAATTATGTACTGCCTTGTAATGATTCACCACGCAATCGTTGCCCTGATTATGCCAATCGACGCGGGGGATGTAGTTCTCGCTGCCATCGCCCCAACTGACGAACAACGAATCGCGCTGTTCCCAGGCAGCATTGGGCACGTTGTAAGTGGTGAGCGTAAACTCGTATGCGTTACCGCCGAGCCAAGTATAGGTGATTTCAGCGGCGCGTTGGTGAGTCGCCCTCGCAGTGAAGGCGAAGCAAAGTACCAATCCTATGACAAGCAAGAATTTACGTTTCATAGTTCCAAAATCGGAATACCATATTCATAAATGGTATCACTCGGCAAATCAATACATTCATTCCAAGAAATGCAAGTACGGCTTGCATCCAATTGTGCCATGGGCCAAAGGCCA
>CAMKAR010000084.1 GCA_946410535.1 uncultured Bacteroidales bacterium | reverse complement strand
CCCGACTACAGCTACACCCGCAAAAGCATCTCCTACGACTCGCACCGCCTCACCTGCGTCAACGGATTCAACGCCCACGTCTACGGCTTCGGCAGCAACAGGGGCTATGCCTACATGGTGGGTTCCAACGCCGCCGACCTCACCACCTCCATCTTCGTCAACGAAGAAGTGGTCATCCCTTACGACACCGTGGGCGAATGTGGATTGGACACCTACGAATTCGTGGCCGAAATCAACTTGGGCGACTACAACCTCGTTTGGGACTTTGGCGACGGCACCACCAGCACCGACAACCCCGCCACCCACACCTACCACAGCCACGACATCTTTGAGGCGTCGCTGACGGTGAACACGGCAGAGTTGCCTTGCGGAGGCGGTGCACAGGGCAACTCCTACACCTTCTATGTCGACCTGAGCGGCATCAGCGACGAAGAAACCGAATACAGCTCCGGCCTTTGCGACTCCATCGTTTGGCACGGCAAAGCCTATTACCTGCCAGACATCTACACAGACACCATTCCCAACGAAGACGGCTGCTACAGCCTCGTCCACCTCGACCTCGACTTGGAATACACCCCCCACCCCACTGAAATCTACCCCACCGACCCCGCCAACACCGCGCCCCACTGGGTGATTACCGCCACCGAGTTCCACATCGTCGACTACGAATATACCCTAAGCGACCTCAACCCGCTATGCCATTGGGACTCCATCCAATGGGAATTTGAAGACCCCGCCCCACAATGGGTGCTTGAACCCAGCGCCAACACCACGCCCAAAGGCGAAAAATGCAAGTTCTACGTATTGGCCCGCGTTGAAGACACCGTCTGGCTTCGCGCCCGCGTGTTCAACAAATGCAAACCCGAAGGCGTAGACGCCCGCTATTGGTTCGTTTGCTCGTTCTATGATGTCGATGAAAACGGCCCATCAACAGGCTCAGGGACCGCATGGACCTTCGACTTCGACATCACACCCAATCCCAACGACGGAGAAATGGAAATCGTCACCCACCAAGTGGAAGGCGAAGCCAATGTCAAAATATACGACATGACTGGCCAACTCGTCGACGAATTCGGCATTATGGCCACACAAAACAGCCGGCATCCCTACAACATGAGCGACCTTCCCGATGGGATATACCTCATGGTTTTCGACCATAAAGGCAAAACAATCACAAAAAAGTTCGTTTTAACACAATAAATATCAATAAATTACAATAAAAAAGAAAATTTTTCGTTCGATTTTTGTCGAATGTAAAACCTAAATCCTTACATTTGCGAGATTATTTTTCACCATGAGAAGTACCTCATCCATACACTAACAAGATGAAGAAACACTTAATCAGAACATTGATTCTCCTTTGCGGGCTTGCTGCGCTCAGTTCGTGCATGAAAGACGACCCCAAGAACAACGAGACCGTTTATTACGGCTACCAAGAGATTCCGAACATCAATGAGTTCATGCCACAATCATTGCTGTTGGCTTTCGGCAACAACATCCATTTCGGCGACGAGCCACCCAAGATTGAAGGCACTTATGTGGCCGACAACATTTTCGCCACCGACATCATTTTGGCACCCAACAGTCCGTGGAACTTCCAACCCACCTCCATCCCCACCCCGCAATATTTCGAGATCTACGAGCAGCACAAGGGCATTGCCAAGCTGAACTTCAAGTTCCCCAAAGGCAACCCCTCCGACTATGGCTACTTCGTTGAATCCTCGTCGCCCGACAGCACCGATTTCATTGTCAACAACAACCCCGATTTCTTCATCAACGACACCATCGCCCCCATCTATTTCAAGAACGGCAACTACAAGAAAGAGAACTTCAACACCGTCTACATCATCGGAGAAGACCCCTATTTCACCGTCTTCTATTATGAGGTGCGCGACATCATGTCGAAGGCACAACCCCTCAACGCCGTCATCCTTTCGGGCAAGATCGACAAGGAAACCACCGTGGTGACCGACACCGCGACCAACGTGACCGACACCATCGTGAAGCCCGTCATCAAAGACTTCAAATGGGGCTTCGAGACGATGAAATACTTCAAGGAAGGCTACGCCGTTTCCCAAATCATCAGCCTCGGCTTCCTGCCCTCAAAAGGCGACGCGATGATCCTCAAGAACGAAGGCGTAGTCCACACCGGCGAATTTCACGAATAACAACAACACAAGACCTCAAGCACGATGAAAAAGTCAACAGTCATAATTCTCCTCACCTTTTTGCTTATCGGAGGCACGGCTCAAGCTCAGTTCAAGAAGCCCCTTCAGTCGGCCAGCAGCCGCGTGAACACCTCGGAGGCCAAGTACAACATCGGCCTCGTGGGAGGCATCACCTCGACCTATTGGGTCCACTTTGGAGGCACCAACACGAAATACAACGCGCCCTTCAACTTCGGCATCGTGGGCGGACTCTCGGTGGAGCGTATGCTCAACCGCAGCACATCCGTCAGCCTCGAAGGCTACTATGCCATGCGCAAGACGCAACTCAACTACGAGGTGCTCAACTTCCCCACCGAGGTCAATGTGAACGAGAACTTCTACCGCCAGTTCGACGCCGACTTCCAGGAAGTGGACGGCCAGGCCATCGTCACCCACTACTTCTCGACGAGCAACCTCAGGCCCTACATCTTCGGTGGCGTGCGCGTCAGCGTGCCCCTCTCAGGCAAGATGTATTGGCAAAAACTGAAGATCGAGGAATATGGCTCCGAGAACCAGCACTACAGCGACAAGGACATCGTGCGAGACACCGTTGAGTTCAACGCGCAAAACACCCGTCCGTTCAACGCGGGCTTGGTGGCAGGCGTGGGCTTGATGTACAAACTCAACGTGGGCAACTACTACCTGCTCCTCAAGGCCGACGTTTCGGCCCATGGCGCCGTCATCAATTCGTTCACACCCGAAGAAATCGCAGGCGAGTCGCAAAACGTGGTCGGCGCAGCCTACATCGACCCCTATCTGTTGGGCATGCGCTTCAACACCGACTTCACCGCGAAAATAACGCTGATGTTCCCGCTCAAGAAGCAATTGCAAGGCGCGTGCATCAGATGGGGCGAATATGATTGATTCCGACGGAAAACATTCAAAAAAAAGAGACGCAAAATGCTGCGTCTCTTTTTCTTTTTTGCTAAATTTGCACCTTGATAGAAACAGTCAAGACAATCAACTTAATTATTACCAATAAATCAAACCAACTATGAGAAAGTCGCTACCAATTGCGCTTGCCATCGCATTGTTGGCCCTTGTGGGCAACACCGCCTTGGCGCAGACCTTCAGCTATCCCGTCAAAGGGAAGCAAGGCTTCAACCTGACGGAGAAGACTCGCGACGGGTTGCACATCACGTACAACCTTGGTCAAATGAGCCTCAACCAACTCAGCTATCGCGGCGAAGAGATGTCGGAAATCAGCATCTCGGCCATCGGCCTGCCTGCCGACGCCGGAATGCCCAACCTGCCGACCGAGAGCCGCATGATGGCCATACCCAATGGCGCACAAGCCACCCTGCGTGTGGTCAGCTTCGAGAAAGAGACCATCCACAACGTCAACATCGCGCCGGCCCTCCGCATCCAGTCGGAGAACGAAGAGCCTGACATGAACTATGTGAAGGACTTGAACATCTACGGCAAGAACGCCTTCTTCCCTGCCGAGCCTTTCGTCATGGGAAGCAGCTACATCCGTGGCGTTGAAGCCGTTACGGTAGCCATCACCCCTTTCCAGTACAACCCCGTCACGAAAGACTTGGTCGTCTACACCAACGTCGAACTCTCGGTCGAGTTTGAAGGCGGTGACGGCCATTTCGGCGAAGACCGCCTGCGTTCACCCTACTGGGATCCCATCTTGGCCGCCGAGCTGCTCAACTTCGACCAGCTGCCCGTCATCGACTATGAGAAGCGTATGCAGGAATGGCTGCGCGACGACAAGGACGGCGCCGAATACCTCATCATCACGCCCAACAACGACGCTTGGGCCGAATATGCCAACCAGCTGAAGGAATACCGCACACGCCAAGGCATCCTGACCGCTGTGTACCGCCTCGATGAGATGCCCGCCACCAACACCAACCAAATGAGGGAATGGTTCCACAACGCCTACCACACCTGGGACATCGCCCCCGTGGCAGTCTGCCTCATGGGCGACCACGGCACCAACATGGGCCAATACATCCCTGCCGAGACCACCAGCCACCCCTCCAACGGCAGCTGCATCACCGACAACCGCTATGCCGATGCCGAGGGCAACGACAACCTGCCCGACATGGTGTTTTCGCGCCTGATTGCCGAAACGCCCGCACAACTGCCCGTGTTCGTCGGCAAGCAACTGGAATATGAATACACCAACCCCAACATGGACCCCAGCTTCTATGAGCGTCCCATCACCGCATTGGGCTGGCAAACAGAACGTTGGTTCCAAATCTGCTCCGAAGTGTTTGGCGGCTACATGCGCCAGCACGGCTACAACCCCAACCGCATCAACTGCATCTACAGCGGCACGCCTGGCAGCAGCTGGTCGAGCAACCAGAACACCTCGATGGTGGTCAACTACTTCGGACCCAACGGCACGGGCTACATCCCCCAATCTCCTTCCGAATTGGGCGACTGGAACAACGGCACGCCCGAACTCGTGGTGCAAGCCGTCAACCAAGGCGCTTTCTGGCTGCAACACCGCGACCACGGCTTGGAGACCGGCTGGGGAGAACCCGCAGTGCGCAACACCCACATCGCGCAGATGAACAATGTCGGCAAGCTGCCTTTCGTGATGTCCATCAACTGCCTCACGGGCAAGTTCAACTATGGCCAAGACTGCTTCGCCGAGGCCTGGATGCGCCGCACCTTCAACGGCGAGAACGCTGGTGCAGTAGGCTTGCTCTGCCCCACCGAGACCTCCTATTCCTTCGTCAACGATGCCTACGTTTGGGGTGTCTATGACCTCTTCGACGGTGACTTCATGCCCACCTTCGGCCCCTATGCCGCCAACACCGGCAACTGGTTGCCTGCCTTTGGCAACGTAGCCGGAAAATACTTCCTCGCCCAAAGCAACTGGCCCTACAACACGGAAAGCAAGGACATCACCTACACCATGTTCACCGCCCACTGCGACGCATTCCTGCGCATCTACACGCAAGTGCCACAAGAAATGGAAGTCATTCATCCCGAAGTTGTTATCGCTGGTTTGGGTGAAGTCAGCATCACCGCCCCTGAAGGCTGCACAATCAGCTTGGTGAAAGACGACGGCGAAGGCGGTTGGGAAATCCTGGCCGTGGCCACCGCCACAGGCGACCCGCAAAACATCGAGTTTTTGCCCCAAGTGCCGCCCACCGAAATCAACCTTGTGGTGACTGGTCAGAACTACCTGCGCTATGAAGCCGTGATGGGCGTGATTCCCGCCGACGGTCCCTACATCGTCTACGACAGCAAGGTCATCCACGACAACAACGGCAACGCCCAGCTCGACTTCGGCGAGACCATCAACCTCGACGTCACCTTGAAGAACGTGGGCAGCGACCCGATGCAAGCCTTCGAGGCCGTCCTTGAGACCGAGTCGGAATACATCACCATCACCAACGGCACCGCCCAATACGACGGCCTGGCACCCAACGCCACACAAAACCTTGAAAGTGCCTTCTCGTTCAATGTGGCCGACAACGTGCCCGACAACACCAGCAACCGCTTCACCATCACCGTGACCAATGGCGACGACGTGTTTGTCAGCAACTTGGTCATGAAGGCCTATGCCCCCGTCTTCGACCTCGGCAACCTCAGAATCATCGAAGTGAATGGCAACGGCAACGGTCGCCTCGACGCCGGCGAAACTGCACAGCTCTCCTTCCCTATCGAGAACAAAGGCCATGCCGATGCAGCCGTCACCACAGCGACGCTGCAAATGCTGTCGCCCTACATCACCTTGGCTGAAAACACGGTCAGCTTCGAGAGCCTGAACGCCGGCGAGACCGCCACTGCCGTCTACGACATTACCGTCAGCGAGGAGACCCCATTGGGCTACAGCTGCCCGCTTGTCCTCAACGTGACCTCAGGCCGTTATGAGGCCCAGAGCGACTATACCGCCAAGGTCGGCCTCATCGTGGAGGACTTCGAGACCGGCGAGTTTGGCGAAGGCTGGACCAACGACCCGCAGCGTCCGTGGACGTTTGTCCGCGAAGGCTACGAAGGCGTATACTGCGTGAAGAGCGGTGGCGCCGGCGTGAGCAATGTGACCTCAAGCCTTTCGCTGACCCACGAAGCCGGCTCAGCCGACAGCATCTCGTTCTATTATAAGGTGTCGTCGGAAAGCGGCTACGACAAGCTGCATTTCTACATCGACAACACCGAAGTGGGCACATGGTCGGGTACGGTCAACTGGACCAAGGCCGCCTACGCCGTCGGCGCTGGCGTGCACACCTACAGATGGAGCTATACCAAGGACGGTAGTGTCAACACTGGCAGCGACTGCGGCTGGATCGATTTCGTCAGCCTGCCTGCCGCCCGCGTCATGGCTGGCACTGCCGGTTACGACGTGACCACCTGCGAAGACAGCCCAGTCCAAATCGTGGGCTACGCCATCCACTACGACAACCTGCAATGGACCAGCTCGGGCGACGGCACCTTCGACGATGCCAGCATTGCCACGCCGATTTACACGCCTGGCACACAAGACATCGCCAACGGCCAAGCCACACTGACCCTCACTATCAATGGCGGCGGCGAGACAATTACTGATGAGATGACGGTGTTTATCACTGAAAACGTGGAAATCAACTACGGTATTTTTGACAAGTACTACTGCGCCTCCAGCGAGCCGCAAATAGTTGCCGTTGATATCTATGGCGATTACACTTCATTCAGTTGGAGCACATCGGGTGACGGCGTGTTTGAAGATCCCAACGAACTGTTTACCAACTACACCCCCGGCCCGATGGACATTGCCAATGGCGTCACCTTGTACGCTACTGCACAATCCGAAGGCTGCGGCCCTGTGGTATTTGAATATAATTTCGACATGAACCCCTTGCCACAAATGACCTTGGCCACCAATGCCATCGAAATCTGTGAAGGCGAGAATGCCATCATGAATTTCAGCATAAGTGGTTCGGCTGGTTCATGGAACATGTTTGATCCAGAGTTCACGTTCTTGATGAACAACGTTCAATACGAAGTCTACCAATCTGGCAACAACAGTGTTGACTTAGGTGTGCTTGAAGTTGGAGAACATGTCTTCAGGATTGCATGGGTTCACAATTTATTCTGCTACACCAATTATGAGGGAGACGAGATGATGTTCACCGTCAATGTAAACGCCGCTCCGACAATGGCAATGGGCGATGTGCCCGAATCGGTTTGCGAAGGCGAAGAAGTGAACATCAACTTCGGCTTCACGGGTGTGGCACCGTTCATCGTGGAAGCCACGGGCATGGAAGGCTTCACCGCCGAAAACGACACTTACACGCTCAGCCTCAACCCGACCGAAACGTTGAACGCCACTTTCACTAAGGTAACCGACGCCAACGGCTGCGAAACCGCCTTTGAACAGGCCATCAACATCACTGTGAACGCCATTGCCGAGCAACCCGAAATCAGCGGTGACGCCGAATTGGACGTGCGCCTCACGCCTACCACGACCTACACCATCGGCAACGACGTGGAAGTGGGCTTCAGCATCGAGCCTGAAGAGGCTGGCACCCTCGTTCCCGCCAACGACGGCAAGAGCGTCGTGGTCACCTGGAGCAACGAGTACAAAGGCCAAGCCGTGCTGACCGCCACACCTATCGCGGAATGCAACAACGGCAGCGGTTCGTTGGACATCGAGGTGAAGAACTCGACCGATGTGAACGAATACAACCTCAACGCCACCATCTACCCCAACCCGACCGATGGCAACGTGACCATCGAGGCTGAAGGCATGCAACGCCTCACCGTGGTGAACGAACTCGGTCAAGTGGTCTACGATGCCGAAGTGAATAACGACACCAAAACGCTTGACATGAGCCAATTCGGTTCAGGCGTTTACATGATTCGCATCTACACGGAGAACGGCATGGGCATCAAGCGCGTGAGCGTGATCCGATAATGGTGTGTAGGGCTGTCGTACCACGGCAGCCGCAGGTTGAATGTCCTGAGGCTGCCACAATGTGACAGGCCTACAGACCAAAACAGAAAACGGCTGGCCTTATGGGTCAGCCGTTTCTCATCACAAGGTATGAAAAAGGGATTTACTTTCCTGTAAGACGGACAAACCGCCGAAAAGTTACAGCCCGTAGGCGTTTTTCACGTCGTCGATGCTGACGCCCAAGAGCTTCATCTTCTTCACCACTTCGGGCAGATCCTTCTCCAGGAACTCGTCGCGCA
>CAMKAR010000083.1 GCA_946410535.1 uncultured Bacteroidales bacterium | reverse complement strand
ACCTTGTCGATGCCGGTGTAGAAAGTCAGCTTGCCGATGAGGTCGTCCTTCATCAACAGGGCACAACTTTGGGCCATGATTTCGCAAAGGATGACGCCCGGCACAACTGGTTCGCCCGGGAAATGGCCTTGCAGGAAGAACTCCTCGCCCGTCACATGGTACTTGGAATGGGCCACATGGTTCTCGTCGAGGGTCATCTCGTCGACCAAGAGCATGGGCTCACGGTGCGGGAGATACTGTTTGATTTCGTCTCTGTTCATATATTTAGATTTAAAATTTCAGATTTAAGATTCAAAATTCGAGGCTTCTGGCAGTCTCCCCTTTTGCAGGAGCTGCCAGTGGCCAGTAGCCAAGAGCCAGAGGCATTATTATATTTTTCTGATTGCCAAACAAGCGTTATGTCCGCCGAAGCCCAAGGAATTGGAAATGGCGATGTCGACATTGGTCTTGACGGGCGTGTTAGGCGTATAGTTCAGGTCGCATTCGGGGTCGGGTTCATCCAAGCCGATGGTGGGCGGGATGATACCGTCGTTCAAGGTCATCACGCTAATGATGAGCTCGATGGCACCAGCGGCACCGAGGGCGTGACCCATCTCCGACTTCGTGGAACTGATGTGTGCCTTGCGGGCTTCTTCCTCGCCCATGGCGATCTTGATGGCCTTGGTCTCGCCACTGTCGTTCATTGGCGTACCTGTGCCGTGGGCATTGATATACAAGGACTCACCAGCCTTATAGCCGGCTTCGTCCAGAGCCTGTTTGATGGCCAAGCTCTGCGTTGTTCCATCGGGACGCGGGGCGGTATTGTGATAAGCATCGCACGAGTTGCCGTAGCCACAAATTTCAGCATAGATTTTCGCGCCACGTGCTTTTGCGTGTTCGTATTCTTCAAGGAGGACGATGCCCGAGCCTTCAGCAATGACGAAACCAGCACGATTCTTATTGAACGGCAACGAGGCCCTCAGCGGGTCTTCCGACTTGGTCAAGGCCTTGCAGTTGGCGAAACCGGCGATGGCAACAGGATTGATGCCAGCCTCGGTGCCACCCGCGATGATGGCATCGGCATAGCCGTGCTTGATGGCGCGATAGGCCTCGCCAATCGAGTGGGTGCCCGTGGCGCAAGCCGTCACGATGGGCACGCACGGACCTTGTGCATTGTATTTGATGGCGACGCTGCCCGAAGCCATGTTGCCAATCATGGTGGGAATCATCAAAGGCGAGATCCAACGCGGGCCTTCGTCGTAGAACTTCTTGACCTCGCGCAAGATGGTGTCGAAACCGCCAATGCCTGAGCCGACATAAACGCCCAAACGCGACGGATCCATTTGCAGGTCTTCGTTGTCCTTCATGGCTTGGTAGGCCGCGGCCATGGCGTAGATGGCGAAACGGTCGTTGCGCTTAACAAAGCCCTTGTCGACGCCCGAAGCCTCGGCATCGAAATCCTTAAGTTCGGCGGCGATTTTCACGGGGAGGTCCGTGGTGTCAAAAGATGTGATGGGGGCAATGCCGCAATAGCCGTCCATCAGGTTTTTCCATATCGTGGGCAGGTCGTTGCCAATCGGCGAAACGGCACCCATACCTGTGATTACTACTCTTCTTGTTTGCATATTTTGTTGTTTTTATATTCCTTCAATCAATAACATTCGGCTGCCACAATGTGACAGCCCTACAACTGTCAACTGACTAAAACTCCCATTCCCAAAGGCAGGCGGCGGAGACGAAACCAGCGCCAAAGGCACTCATAACGATTTTCTGTCCAGCCTTGACTTTGCCATCGGCAATCATTTCATCGAGCATGATCGGAATGCTGGCCGATGAGGTGTTGCCATATTTCTGGATGACGGTGGGATACTTTTCTTCGGGGCCACCCACGATGTGACGGATGCCCTCAATGATACGCTTGTTGGCCTGGTGCAACATGAACCAGTCGATGTCGTCATGCTGCAAACCGTTGCGTTTCAGCAAAGCATTGATGTCCTTCGCCGACTCGGAGACAGCGGTGCGGAACAATTCCTTACCTTTCATCACGAGCGGCTGGCCCTTGATGTATTCCTTTTCGAAAGGCGTGGTCTCCATACCTCTTTCATAATACAACACATCGCGGTCGCTGATCATCGTGAGCTTCACGTCCTTGAAGGCATTGCCCTCGGTGACGACCACGGCGCCGGCGCCATCGCCAAAGAGGACGCTGCAGTCGCGTTCCTTCCAATCGCAGTATTTGGTGGGTTCCTCGGCGCAAAGGATGAGGATGTTCTTGGCGTGACCCGCCTTCATCATGCCATCGGCGAGCATCAGCGCGTTGACGAAACCCGCACAAGCCACGTTAATGTCGAGACCGGCGCAGGTGAGTCCGATGCGTTTCTGGACGATGCAACTCAGTCCCGGGGTGACATGGCGGTTAGCCACGTTCGAGACCAAGAGGAAATCGATTTGGTCGGGACGCAAGCCCGATGCCTTGATGGCCTTGACGGCGGCATCAACGGCGATGTCGTATAAATCTTCAGTTGATAGCAAATGTCGCGCCTGAATGCCCGTGCGAGTCGTGATCCACTCGTCGCTTGTGTCCAAGAACTTGGCCAAGTCGTCGTTAGTCACTCTGAGGGCGGGCAGTGCGCTTCCTGTTCCGATAATTTTCATATATGTTTTCGATTAAAATAAAACTCGTTTTCGATTGCTTCTAAAAAACGTCGCAAAAGTACTCCATCGCGCTCAACCATTTCAAAAAAGTGCCGAATCTGGGCAAAATGTGGCGAAAATCGGCCATTTGGGGTGAAATTCGGCAAATTTTGTGGCCAAAAAACGATTATTCGGAGTCTGTTTGGGCGTTTTTTCCTAATTTTGGGGCTTCAAAAACGATCAAAACAACAACAAAAATACGATGAAAAAAAACAGATTTTACACTTTCAACCGTGTTCTTTTCATTTCCGTGTCGCTCCTTTTGGGGATGGCATTTGCCCAAGCGCAGACTTTTTTGGGGTCAGCAGGCGACCGTCTTTGGTCGAACGCCGACAACTGGCTCGACGGACTGAAGCCCACCGAGCAGAGCGAGAACGTGACCATCAATTCTGACGTCCTCGTCGACGAGGACGTGGTCATACAAAACCTGAACAATGCCACACCTTGCACCCTGACCATACAATCAGGCAAGAAAATGACTGTCACAATTACCATCAATTGGAACAACGGCGACTTCATCCTTGAAGATGGTGCGCAGTTGGTGTGCCAACATGAATTACACGCCATCGTGAAAAGGAAAATCGTCGCCTACGACCAAGATATTCATGCCATGGAATTTATTGCATCGCCCGTCATGGAGGCTATCACACCATCGCTCGAAAACGGTTTCCTCACCGATCCCGACACAGGCTATGACCTTTTTTATTATAACGAAAGCAACCACCAATGGGTAGATTTCCACGAAACACCATTCAACCTCGAAAACGGACACGGCTATGCTTACATCAACGCACTCGACACAACGTTGTTGTTTGAAGGCACAGTCAGGGGAAGCAATGTTCCAGCTGTGGTGGGTCTCGAATATCACGCCAGCAATGGGGCACTCGCCGGATGCAACATGGTAGGCAACCCCTTGCCTTGCAATGCGTTTGCCAATCGCAGCTATTACAATTTGGACGAAAAAGGGATCTCAATGCTTGCCGTTCCAGCCTCGTTGGCAGTCCCTATTCCTCCTTGTAAAGGTGTTTTCGTTAAAGCCGAAAACCCTGTTGAAACAGTTTCCTTTTCAAAAATTGAAGATTTACAAACATCAGAGAATCACGGTTATATTGAATTATTCGCCACAAAAGCCAATACAGCAAACGCCCCCACCGACAACGCCATCGTCAGCTTCAATCCTGGCGATGATTTGGGCAAATTCCTGATTTTCGAGGAACAACCTTCACTTTATTTCACAAATGACAAAAAGGATTTGGCCATCATAAGCATCAGCAGCGTGGATGCCCTACCGCTGAAATTCATAGCCGCCGAAAACACTTCATACACGATAAGAATAGAGCTGAAGAATTTGGACATCAACTACTTGCATCTCATTGACAACATCACTGGCAACAACATCGACCTTTTGATACAACCATCATATACCTTTAATGCCACGACAAGCGATTACACCTCGCGCTTCAAATTAGTGTTTGACCCGCATTATAGCGTGGAAGAAAACGATCTATCGGCTGACTTTGCATATTATACTGACGGAACAATTTACATCCATAATATTGAGACGCAAAATGTTGCGTCGCTACAGGTTGTCGACATAAACGGCAGGATTGTGTATTCAGAGGCCATAAACAATAGAGACGGTGTACACACCGTCTCTACGAACCTGGTTCCTGGCATTTACCTATTGCGCTTGTCTTCGGGGAATGCCGTTATGACACAGAAAATAGTCATCTATTGATTACATTCCGCCCATGCCCTGCGGCGCGCCTTGCGAGTCGTCGGCTCCTTGGCGGGCGCGTTGCTCAAGCTCCATCTTGCCGAAACGGAAGGTCACGCCAACCGAGACACTGCGGCTGTTGTACTTCGAATTGGAGGTGGAAACCACATACGGGCTGTTGTTCGACTGGCCCCAACTGTTCCAGTTGAAGATGTCGCTCGCGTTGACGAAGACCGACAGCTTGCGGTCGAAGAAGTCGGCGCGAAGGCCGGCATTGATGCCATAGCGGGCGTGACGCTCACTAAACAGCGACTGCGTGGGCGAGCTGTAATAGCCCGATGCCGTCACCTCAAGTTTGTTCCACAGCTTGGCCCAAAGGTTGAGGCGGAAACTGTAGGACCACATATCGGGTTGCACATAGTGCTGGCCGTTGTAGTCGGTTTCCAAATAGGAGTCGTACAAATTGGCATAGAAGCGCACATTGAAGAAACCATTCGGACGATACATCACATTGGCCTCCAAGCCCGTGCTGTAGCTCTTACCCACATTGACGGGATAGCTATACGACACCGGACGGCCATAAAGCCAATACATAGTACTATCGGAAGAAATCGTTATCGTATTGACTTCGTTTGACTTGCCGCGATAGTAGGCCGACAAGCCCACCGAACCGAAGCTCGTCCAATATTTGGTCCAACCGGCTTCAATCGAGTTGGTGTAGATACGCTCCAAGTCGGGATTACCGCTGCTGTAGTTGTCCTCGTGATACATCGGGAAGGCGCTCAATTGCTCCGCTTCGGGCGCGGCAATGCGGCGCGTGTAGCTCAGCTTGAAGTTGTGCATCGACTTGGTGCGATACGACAAGTGAATCGAGGGACGGACACTGAAGAAATGCTTCTTGAAATTGTACTTCGTCGAGTCAGGATAGGCTCCGCTGACCAACTCGCTGACGAAACGGATGCCCGGCTTCACCGTGAAACCGCCAAACTTGTGCTGCACGGTAACGAAAGCCTCGTTGTTCAGTTTGCTGAAGTTGGCCTTGTAGGAACGATAAACGTCGTTGTCCCAATTCCAAGCGTCCTCGTCGCCGTAGGGATTGGTCACGGTGTCGGTGATGAGGTATCGTTTTTCAGGATCGATGCCCACGGTGTAGCCCACCGCAATCTCGCCATTCTCGGAATAGGGGCGGTTGTAGATGATTTCGCCTTCCGCTCCAAACGAACTGTAGTTGCTCACTTGTTGCATCACCTTCTTATATTCGTAGGGTTGGGTAAACGCCCTCGTAATCGTGCCGCCGTTGCCGCCGCCCCAACCCATTGCGTTCACACTCACCGAAAGGTTGTGGCCTTTGTCGTCGAACTTGTGGCGATAATACAGGCCACCGTTGGCAAAGTAATTGCGGTTCCAAGCATTGCTGCTTTCGGCAAAATCAGTCGTCAAAGAGTCGGGGATAAATTCTTCGCGGAACACCGACATGCTGTTGGTGTTTTTGCCCCAATTGGGCCAACCGCTGAGCCAAACATTGATGCTGTTTGCCGTATCTATCTCATAATCAAGACTGAAGTAGCCACCCGTATTGAAGTCTTTGCTGTTGTAAGTCGAAGTGTCAATTTCGTGGTTAGCCAAAAGATGTTCCTGCGTAAACAACGATTGGTCACTATAGCTGTTGCCTTTCCAAATGGAATAGCCGCCGTTGATATAGGCGTTGAACGTCAACTTGTCGTTCGACCAAACGTATGACATCCAAGGCGTTACCGACGGCCTTGTGGAGCCGTTCACGCCGAAACTGAAGAACTCGTTCTTCTGGATTTTGGCGTTGGTCACGATATTGATGATGCCGTCGGCATTGGAACCATAACGTGCCGAGGGGTTGGTGATGACCTCCACGCGGTCGATGCTGTTGGCGGGCATGGTCTGGATGTAGGTCTTGAGGTTTTCGGCGGTCATGTGCGAAGGCTTGTCGTTGATCCACACCTCCACGCTCGACGTGCCGCGCAGCGTGATGTTGCCCTCCACGTCGACCTCCACGCCCGGCGCGTTCTGCAAGGCATCGGAGGCCGTTCCCGTCTGGATGCTTGGGTCTTCAGCCACGTTGTACATGGTCTTCTCCCCTTCCACGGCAAAGAGCGGACGTTTTTCGGTGACGACCACCTCATCGAGTTTGGTGGCGCCTTCCGAGAGTTTCAGCTTGCCAAGGTCTTGGTTGCCTTTCACGGTCAGCAGCTGCTCAAAGGTCTGGAAACCAATGGCTGAGACCGACAATCGGTAGTCGCCGTTGGGCGCTATGAGTTCGAAACGGCCTTTGTCGTCGGCAGCTGCGCCGCTCACGAAGACGCTGTCGGCCTGCCTGAACAGTCCCACATTGACGAAGGGAATGCCCTTGCCGTTGGCCTCCTCAACGATGGTTCCCGTGATTTTGTTTTGCGCCAAGGCTGGCATAATAAAGCACTCGACAAGTGCCAGAAGCATGAAAATGCGCTTGTTCATGATCGTAGATTTTGCGATGAATGAATTGTTTTGAGTTAGTTTCCTTGATAACGGCGACACCTTATATATATTGCCGTTTGAAAGATTTTTATCGACCTTATTCATGGGAATTGCAATTTGTTTTAGTGCATTAGTTTATTAAGACACTGCAAAAGTACGGATTTTTTGGTATGGTCAAGAAAATAATTGATTTTTTTTTGACCGTTTGTAGAGACGTTGCGCGCAACGTCTCTACTGGCGAATCAATTGTTCACAAAACGCCTCCAGTTCCTCCTTTGACGACCATTCCCTCATGATGAAGAAACAGCCATTCTCAAGGTTGCTCATGATTTTCCATTCCTGAACTACCACGCCATCGATGGAAACGGCACCTCTTTTGCCAGTGAGATGCTTGGCAAATTCACGCAATAGTTGGCCTGCTTCTGGTGTCAGCCACACAATCATCGGAACGGATCTATTGCTTGGGTATTTGCAGGGCTTGGTTACATACACCCTTTGCACCATGGGCTTGCCGCCCAAAATCGCCGAACTGATTGCCGGACCTTCTTGGGAGTTTTTTTTCATACAATAAAGCCTCACCTCCTCGAGATTGTTTTCATCTTGTCTCCAACTATGTATCGCTTCATTGCCCACTTCTATTGTCACCTTCCGCTGTTGCCCTCTCATAAGAACGCAACGACCAGGATCTAAGATTTGTAACAATTCTGGGACATCCTTTTCGGGGACGACCGTATCGGCAAAGACTTCCCAAATGGCAAGTTTCCCTTCCGTCGAATGGTCGTCAGCAGGCCGTACATACTCCACCGTACGCCACATCGGAGGCAGTATCAATTTCGAAGCTATAATCATGTAAGCCCAGACATCAAGGCAGAGGAATGTGACCATCATGGCGATGAAAAACCACTTCTGCTTTTTGTCGGAGACGGTTTTCTTGTTTTCTGTAGCCTCGGATGCTTCAATTTGCCGGATAATTTCATCGCACGGTTTGGTCTTATGACGTATTTCGGCAATTCCAACACTCACGAAAAACACCAGCGTGGCACAAAAGGCCAATAGGAATGATACAAAGTCCATATTGTGCCCAACTTGTGAAAGCAGAAAACCCACCACCAGGACTAACAAAGGAACGGCACTTAGGGTCGTAAACACGGCGAATAACTTTTTGAAGTTTCTGGCTTGATTTGCAAGCGTCAGCAAGTCGTTGTTCTCTAATGTTTTGACATGCAGTTTTCTCAGCATCCACATCTCAACGACAAAGCTCACCAAGCAGTAGGACAGCCAAAACAACTTCAGCGAAAGATTGTTGCCAAATTCCCATTTGGTGATCAGCAGACCGCAGAGGAGTGCAATTGGATAGAGTATGTATTGTTTCCAACGGTAACGCATAAAGAAATCCACGTTGCTCCTGATGGACGACTTCATCAACCTATCGTTGACAATTTCCTGTTGGTCGAACTGCTGTTTCAGCGTTTCGTATTGCGCTTTCAGTTGGTCGAGTTCATTCAAATTATTGTTTTCGTTGTTTTCCATGATGTTTCCCTTTCATTCGTTTTTCGACATTTTCACCAGTTTTTCCTTGATGCGTGCCAG
>CAMKAR010000082.1 GCA_946410535.1 uncultured Bacteroidales bacterium | reverse complement strand
CTGTAGGGACACACCGCGTGTGTCCGCAACACCGCGTGTGTCCGCCATCTCGCGTGCGTCCGTCATATCATTTTTAATCTGTTCCGCCAAAAACGGATTGGCCAGCAATCCCCGCCCCAGCATGAATTGGTTCACGGGCTGCACGGTGTTGTAGATACGTTTGAAGCTGTCGATAGAAAAAATGTCCCCATTATAAACCAGCGGCGCATTAATATAAGGTATCAGTGCCTTGAAGCGTTCCACGTCGGCCTCGCTTTTGTAGAGTTGCTTCCCAATGCGCGGATGGATGATGAGTTCGCTCAGCGGAAAACGGTTGAAAATCGGGATGATGGCTTCGATTTCCTTTGGGTCGAAATAGCCCAAACGGCATTTCACGCTGAATTTCATGTCGTCGATGCCCTCGAAAATCCGTTCAAACATGGTTTCCACCATGTCGGGGTAGGGCAGGAGGCCGCAACCGCGTTTCTTGTTGGCCACTCGCGGAAACGGACAGCCCATGTTCAAGTTGATTTCCTTGTAGCCCAATTGTTGGCATTGCTTGGCGAAGCGCAGGATTTCTTCGGCATCGGTGCTGAGGATTTGTGGCGTCAATGTTTCCACATCGTTGCACGCTGGGTCGATTTCCTCCACTTGCAGGTTCTTCGCGTGGTCTTTCTGGATGCCGGTGAAAAACGGCGTATAGAACTTGTCGATGCCGCCAAAGTGCCGTTTGAACACGTTGCGGAAGGGCGCGTCTGTGATGCCTTGGAAAGGTCCTAACGATAGTTTCATTTCTTCTTGCGCTTGGCGGGCTTGTCTCCGGCTTGGTTCCAGCGGATGATGCTCATGGCAATCCAGGTGATGAGCAGCACGAAGGTCAAATAGACTGCGATGCGGCTCAGGTAGTCGCCATGTTGGGCATAAAACGTGACTTTCGTGTTGGCTTTCAGCGTGGCCTTGATGGCGTCGGGCACCCAATACTGGGTTTGTTGCAGCACGTCGCCGCGTTGGTTGATGAATCCCGAGCGGCCCGTGTTGGCCGAGCGGGCCACACAGCGACGGTTCTCAATGGCACGCAGTTTCGAGAACTCGAAGTGCTGCCGATAGCCTGGCGTGTCGCCCCACCAGCCGTCGTTGGTGATGACGAAAAGCAGGTCGGCGCCTTTCTTGCAGAAGGTGCTGACGTATTCGCCAAAGGCGGATTCGTAGCAAATCGGGACGCCCACTTTGTGTCCGCCAAAGGTCATCACCTTGGCTTCGGGGTCGCCTTTCAAGGTGCCTCGGGCGATGCCCATGGTGATGCTGTAGTTCTTCAAGAAGCCCATCCATTCGGGTATGGCCTCCACCGCTGGCGTGAGTTGCGACTTGTTGTGGAGTTGCAGCCTCGCCGTGTCGATGAGCAGGGCCGAGTTGTGGCAATAGTAATAGCGGTTGGTGCCTTCGATGTGTCGGGCCGGAAAGTCGTCTTCCATGCCTTGGGGCACAAATTCGTAGGTGGTCCCGCCAATGACGAAGGCCAATTGCGGAAACCGCTTCACGTATTCATGCAGCGTGTTCAGGGCTTTGGCGTTTTGGGTCTCGTGCAGCCAGATGCCTTCCTGTATGGCCGACTCGCTGCTGACGATAAATCTTGTCTTTGGCGTCACCAAAGGCAGCGAGAGGTTGATGTTGTTTTGGATCACTTGGTCGTAGAACTGGCTGTCGAACTGCTCGTTCCACGGGTCGCAGTTCTGTTGCACGACGATGACTTCCGTGTCCTCGCCTTGATCCTCATAGTGCTTGTAGACGCTCTTGCTGGCAAGGATGGGCAGCATCACGACGAGCAACTCTACACCTATATTAATTAATAGGGGCTTCGTCTCTCTCGTCTTGAAGTGTTGGATGATGTTGGCAATCAGTATGTTGACCAAAAGCACCCAGAGTGTTCCTCCAGCCACGCCCGTATACTCGTACCACTGCACCCAACTGACGGTGCTTGAGAACACGCCGCCCAAGTTGAGCCACGGCCATTTGGCGGCCCAGAGGTAGGTGAGGTATTCGAAGGCCATCCAGTAGGGGATGAGGAAGAGGTTGCCCAACGGCTTGTTGCACACTTTCTTCTTCGTCAGGTGAAACACGTTGAACACCGTGGCCATGAAAATCGCGTTCAGGATCCAGGCCAAGGTGGCGGCTGGGGTGGCGTTCCATATCCACCAGGTCGTGGCCACGTTCCAAATCAGGAAGGCGAGGAACGAGAGCCAGAACAGTTTCCCCTTCTCGCCATGCGCGATGCGGTCTTCAAGCATGAGCAACGGCACCAAGCCGATGAAAACCAATGGCGCAATGCCCCAAGTGGGCCATGCCGCAGTGAGCAATCCGCCCGTCAGGAGGGCCATTAATATATTATAGGTCTTGGCGGGCGTTGAGCTTGTCGAAACGCCGCGCCCCGTGTCCCGCAGGACCGCTTTGTCGTGTGTTTTTTTCTTTGCCATTTCTTTGTCGAAAAAATCCGCGCAAAAATAAGCATTTTCTTCTTTTCCCGCTTTTTTCCAACAATTCAACGTCCGACAATTCAACAATCAACAAAAATCTCTATCTTTGCGCAAAATTTTATCCGATGAAGAGAGTTTACGAAGTCGCAGGCCATAGGTTCGCCGTTGTCATGCCCGACAACCATCGTGCGTGGAACGAGATGCATCCCTATGAAGCGTTTGAAACCGAGGCCGACGACAATCTTGTTTTTTCAGCCGACTTGATCGACTTGATGCCTGATACCTCTGAGAAGCAGAAGGTTACGGTGAGTTGCGAGGCCCCCGACATGCCGCGCATCGAGCTTTACGATTGGAAGGGGAAGTGGTTGCTCGAAATCGCGCCCACGCTCGAAGCGCCCGTCAGGGTGTTCCTTATCACCGACAAGGATTTCAGGCAGGCCCATTTCCGTGTGCTCGGAAGCATGAGGTTCTCGGTCAGCACGGTGATGATGCTGATGTTCGCTTTTTCGACAGCCAAAAAGAACACGCTGCTGATGCACTCGTCGGTGACGGTCAACAACGGCAAAGGCTACCTCTTCTTGGGTAAGAGCGGAACAGGTAAAAGCACGCATAGCCAACTGTGGATTAATAATATAGAAGGCTGCGAGCTGCTCAACGACGACAACCCCGTCCTTCGCATTGCCGACAATGGCGAGGTGTGGGTCTACGGCTCGCCTTGGAGCGGCAAGACGCCGTGCTATCGCAATTTGTCATACCCCGTGGGTGCCATCGTCGACCTGCATCAGGCCAAGGCCAACCACATCCATCGCTTGTCGATGCTTGAGGCTTACGCGGCCATGTACGTCTCCTTCTCAGGCTACCGGTTCATCAAGGAGATGGCCGACGGGCTTCATGCCACCAACGAGAAGGTGATCAGCACCGTGCCGTGCTACGGCCTCGACTGCCTCCCCAATGCCGATGCCGCAAGGCTGTGCTTCCAAACCGTCACGCAATAGGCCATGACGAAGGTGGTGCTGCCAAACGAGGTGCTGATTGGCGAAGTGGCCGAACTGCTCAACGCTGGGCGCGAGGTGGTTATGACCCCAAAAGGCAACAGCATGTTGCCCTTCATTCGCGGCGACGTCGACAATGTGAGGCTGCGGAAGCCCGAATCGCTGCATGTGGGCGACATCGTACTGGCACGCTTCGGCGGTCGCTATGTGATGCACCGCATCATCGCCTTAGACGGCGACACGGTCACGCTGATGGGCGACGGCAACCTGCAAGGCACCGAGAAAGGCTCGCGCTCCGAAGTGCTGGGCGTTGTGGTCGAAATCATCACACCCTCCAACCGCCATCGTCGCCCCGGCAAGGGCTGGCTGTGGCGAAAGCTCCTCCCCGTCAGGAGGTACGTGCTGAAGTTCTACAGGAAATGGAATAAGTTATTTGGAAAACAACCCTAATTCAAACAGATATGAAGACAAGAAAAGGTTTTACGTTGCGCCCGCTGGGGCAGGAATATATCCTCGTGGCCGAAGGACTCGATGCGGTCGACTTCAGCCGCATGATTTCGTTGAACGCCTCCGCCGCCCTGCTCTGGCAGGAGGTCGAAGGCAAGGAGTTTGATGCCGATACGCTGGTCGATATCTTGCTCGACAACTACGACATCACACGCGAAGTGGCCCAAAACGACGTGGCCACCATGCTCCAAACCTGGAAAGAAGCCAATCTTATAGAGGATTAATTAATTTAATAAGGTGTAAGATGACACCCGTCGAATCGCAATATTTCGCCCTGCTGCGCTCCGCCTTGTGGAACACGCCGCTCGCCCTCTCCGGCCCCATCGACTGGAAAGGGGTGATGCGCATCGCTGACCATCATGGCAACACCAGCCTGATAGCTGACCTAGCCACGCGCATGACCGACGACCGCCGCCCCACCGACGAGATGCTCCGCATGATGCGCGACAGCATGCGCGCCAACCTCGTCAACCAGCTGCACCTGAAGCAAATCCTGGTTGCGTCGGTGCAGATGCTCAGGCAAAACGGCATCGAGCCGGTGCTGCTCAAAGGCTTCAGCCTCTCGATGCTCTATCCCAACCCCAACCTGCGCCAGTTTGGCGACATCGACCTCTTCGTGGGTCTCGACGAGTTCCACCATGCTTGCGCCGTGTTGCGCAACATGCCCGGCAGCTACAACTGGGGCGAGGAGGTCGACAGCGGCAAGCATTTCAACATCGAGTTCGGCCAATACGCCATGGAGGTGCACCGCGTGAGCGCCGACGAGGTGAATCCCGACGAGCGCGAGGCCTATGCCGCCATTGAGCGCGAAGGCCTCTTCGACGAGGCCCGGCAGGTCGATTTCGAAGGCTTCGAGTTCTCCGTTCCTTCCAAGGAGTTCATGGTGTTCTTCACCTTCTTCCATGCCTGGCACCATTTCCTGACCTCGGGTGTGGGCCTGCGCCAGCTGAGCGACGTGGCCATGACGCTCCATGCCTTCCACGGCTCTCTCGACCTCGACAAGCTCCGCCGCTACATCGAGGCTATGGACCTGATGCAGCCTTGGCAGACCTTCGGCAGCCTCATGGTGAACCATATCGGGCTGCCCGAGGACGAGATGCCTTTCGGGGTGAACGGCAACGCCCGCGCCGTGGGCCGGCTCTACCAGCGGGTGATGGAGGAAGGCAACTTCAAGCGGCAAAGGAAGTTCAAGCTCAACCGCCCCAAGCGCCGCGTGCTGCACAAGATGCACGCGTTCATCTGCATCTTCATCGACTATTTCCACTTGGCCAAGGTGTTTCCCAAGCAAGCCGCCCACGAGCTGAAGGTCTCGTTGCGGGCGGGCTTCCGCAAGAACCTGCATGGCAACTGAGGTGTTCAACATCTAACATCGGAAAACGCAGAAGAAACGAAAGGTTCTGATTATTCCGTTTTTTCAGATGTTCACAAAAAAAAGATGATAATTTTTCGATTTTTATCTTGCGTATGAATTAATTGTGTATTTTTGCAGGCTGAAAGAGTGTGAAAAGGAAGCACAGATACAATTAACAAACAAATAAGTCTAACAACTAAAAAAGAAGTAAAAAAATGAAAAAGATGAACAAAATTTACGAAGCCCCTGTGGCTGAAGTGATTGAAATGCAGACGATTTCCTCCGTCTTGACAGGATCCCCCGAAGACCAAATCACAGGTGGCGGTACTGGTAGTGGTACTGGTAATCATTGGTAATAACCTATAATATTGCCTGATACATTGCTAATGAAAACAAAATATGTCTAACAAATAAAATAATCAAAAATGAAGAAACTGACAAAAACTATCGGTTTGATGTGCATGGCGGCATTGGTTGCTTTCTCGGCCAGCTCCTGCAAGAAAACTACTGAAGAAAATACCGAATTCGAAGTGGGTCTTTCACAAGTGAAAGGCTTTGCCAGCGAAGATAGGGCATATATCAACATCGATGATGGCTCTGGTAATTTGACTTGGAATAGTGGCGATCAGATTATGGTCTATAATTTGGCCGTTAATTATACCAAATCCGTTGCCCGTGTCTTCACCGCTGTTGACCCTTGCGAAGGTGAAACGACGGCTCGTTTCAAGGGACGTTCCGTGGGAGCTAGGAAGGACATTGGCTTCTTCTACTTCTATCCTGCTTATAAGGCTAGTGGCCGTTTGCAAGAGGACAACAGGGAAACTTTCACGGTGAGTGCTGAACAGCAATACAATGAACGCTTACACATTGACAAGGATGCTTTGGTCATGGCTTGCACCGTAAACGCCATCTCTGACGATTTCAATATGGATCACATTTTCGGCATTCTGAATGTTAGGCTGACGTCTAATGTTGATAAAAGAGTAAAAAATATTGTTGTTACTGACAGAGTATTCAATTTGACTGGTACGATGTCACTTAAACTCCCGGAAGTAGACGAGGATAAATTGCAGACATTTGTTAATAATATCTACAATGGTGACACTGGCTACGAAACTCAATTGGCTCAATATCTCCAGGAATTGGGCTACGATCCTCATGGCGATGGCAAGACCATCACACTTAACTGCTCAAAGTGTGACAATAACCAAGGTGTTTTGTTGGGTTCGGAAACCAAATATTTCTTTATTCCCATCAGACCTGGTGCGCTTTACAAAGGTTTTGATATTGTCGTCAACTACATGGATAATACTCATGATGATATTCACGTTGATGCTAATAATAGTTATTGCACCAGACCTGGCTATTTCACGAACATCACATTCGGCGCCTAATACCTATCGGATAAGGATAAAAAAAGCACCTTCCCCAGTCGGGAGGTGCTTTTTTCGTTATGGTCATGCCGGAAAAGGATTATTTCCTAACTTTGCAGCGCAAAACATCTCCGCACCATGGAAAAGATGAGACTCTACACCGCCGGCACGGCGGATTTTGAAATCATTCGTCAGGACGGACGCATCTACATCGACAAGACCGACCTGATCTATCGGATGGTCAAAGAATCACGATTTGTCTTCCTCAGCCGCCCGCGCAGGTTCGGCAAGAGCCTGCTTTGCAGCACCTTGAAATACTACTTCCAAGGCCGCAAAGACTTGTTCGAGGGATTGGCCATCGGCGAGTTGGAGAAGGAATGGAAACAATATCCGGTGCTGCACTTCGACATGAGCACTTGCAAGAACAAGTATGAGCTTCAGCAAATCATCGACGAGCTGCACAGCCAACTCGACGACCACGAGGGGAAATACAGGGTGGCGCATACCGAAGGCTCGCCGGGAACGCGGCTCAAGAAGCTCATCAAATGCTTGCACGCATCCATGGGGGAGAAAGTGGTCGTCGTCCTCGACGAGTATGACGCCCCGCTGCTTGACTACCTTCACAAGCCAGACCTGCTGATTGAGGTGCGTCGTATCATGCAGGAGTTCTACCAAGTGGTGAAGGCCTGCGACGCCGACGAGCAATTTGTCTTCATCACGGGCATCACCAAGTTCAGCCAACTGAGCATCTTCTCAACACTCAACAACTTGACTAACATATCGATGGATCCCGTCTATAGTGCTTTGTGCGGCATCACAGAGAACGAACTGCTGACCGTTTTCGATCCCGACATCCAGATGCTTGCCGACAGATACCGTTGCCCCAAAGAAGAGATGATCGACCGGTTGAAGCTGAATTATGACGGATACCATTTCTGCGATGGCTCCGAGGACATATACAACCCTTATAGCCTCGTGAATGTGTTTAAATCCAAGAGCCTTGACTATTTCTGGTTTGCCAGCGGCACGCCTACCTTCCTTTTCGATGCCATGAAACGGTTCAAGACCAACCTGCTCGACCTGCCACGGCTGCAAGTGCCCGTCACCGAGTTCGACGTGCCCACCGAGGGGATGACCTCGGCACTGCCCTTGCTCTACCAGTCGGGCTACCTTACCATCAAGGGATACGACTTGCTGCACAACAAGTTCACCCTCGACTTCCCCAATGCCGAAGTGAAGGTGGGCTTTATGGACAATTTTCTCGTCAGGATGATGAACCTGCCCAACACGGGATCGCGGGGCTTCGCCGACGACTTTTATGCCTATCTCTACACCCATCGGCTCGATGAAGCCATGAAAGCCATGCAATCCTTCTTCGCTGCGATACCCTATTTGGAGTTCGGCGAAAAGGAATTAGACGACATCACCAAGTATGAGGCTTATTACCAGGTGCTGACCTACGTCGTCTTCTCGATGTTCAACTGCAGGACCTATACCGAGGTGAAGTCGGCACGCGGCCGCACCGACCTCGTGGTGTTCATGCCCGATGCCACCTATGTCATGGAGCTGAAGATGCACGGTACGGCAGCGGAGGCCTTAGCCCAAATCGACTCCAAGGACTATGCCATTCCATATCAGGCAGAAGGCAAGCCTGTGGTTAAGGTGGGGATGGCCTTCTCGCAGGAGACCAAGACGCTCAAGGAATGGGTGGTTGCGCGATAGGCTGTCTCGGGCAACAAAAAAAACCGAACTGATGTCCGGTTTTTTGGGTGGTACCGACGGGAATCGAACCAGTGACACGAGGATTTTCAGTCCTCTGCTCT
>CAMKAR010000081.1 GCA_946410535.1 uncultured Bacteroidales bacterium | reverse complement strand
GCGACCGCAACGCTCCCGCGCACGGCCGCTCTTGGTTCTCTCTTCCTTATCCTTGAAGGCATCCCCTCAAGGATGCCTCTGTGCTGGCCTCAGACTTTCAAAGATCGTCAGCTTTCGTCTCCTCTCTCTTTCTCCTCTTTCCGTCCGAAAGCGGATGCAAAAGTACAGCTTTTCCCATTACCCGCAATGACTTTTTTCAAAAATATTTCATTTAATCAATCAATTTGTTGTAAGACAAATAAATAAAATTTTTGTAATTGGGAAAATTATTGACGAATTGAACTGTTTTTACTCATTTTTGGCAGCAGAGGAGAGTAGAAAAACGGTGTTTTTGTTGGTTTGTAGGAGCTCAATTGTACCAATTATGATGAAATCGGCGAGTATGGCCTCTGCTTTTCTTTTGTTGATATGCGTCAATTCGCGGAATTCTTGCAGGGTTATTTCCTCGTGTTGGCTGAGGTGGTGGAGGAGAAGCGTCTCTGTGTCGGTGAAAGCGATTTTGGCGGGACGGGCCAGTTTGTCGGCCTTCCACACCTTTATTAATACGCTATCAGCAACCAGGTTCTCGTCATTGACGCGCACGAAATACTTGTAGGTGCCTTGGCTGTCGGGTGCCTTGTGCTTGCGATGCTTGTCTTGGGGGATAATGACCTCGAGGACGGTCTTCCCGTTGATGTCCCATTCCTCGGTGGTGTAATCCACCTGCGGCTGGCAGTACATCTCGGCGGCGGCTTGTATCATGTGGATCTCTTCGTCGGACCTGACGCCTGCAATGGATCCGTTGTCTTTCACGCCGACCAGCAGCCTTCCTCCATCGGTATTGGCAAAGGCGGCCAACGAACGGGCGATGCGCTTGCTGTCGGAAATCTCGAACTTGAAATCAAGCATCTGGTGCTCACCTTCAGCAATGAGGTTTTGGATATGGTTTTCTTTCTTTCTCACGGTCGGCAAAGATAGTGCTTTTTCTGATAGGGTGGGAAGGATGTTTGAAATCTGGCGAGCTATTATATTAATAAGGTGTATGAAAAGTGGGGCGTTTTTGAGCCGTTAGAACGGTTTTGTGTTCGAGATGATAGGAGAGATGGTTTGGCCTCGAAAAACGCCAAATTCGCGATGTTTTCAGATGCATTCTGTTGTAACTCGTAAGATTTACAAATATCAATCAAATTTATATAATATTTTGATATATAGCAAAATAAGCTGTATTTACAAAACTAACCATCAAATATATACAAATGTGAAACATTGAAAGATACATAAATAATAGATATTTATTAGTTATTTGATATAAATATTTATTATTCAAGTTAATAAGTTTGATTAATTGAAGTAAAACACTAAGAAATGCAGTGTTTTTTATAAATCGAATCATCTTTTGTTTGTTTATGTATAAACATTTGAAAATAAGTATTATACTATATATAAATTGATGAATTACGTCAATATTATATAGTGGCGAATATTGTTTACAAAAATAAATTCCTTGAATTGGCTTTTTGTAAGAAATAAATATTTACCTTTGTAAATCGAAATCAAGGTGAAAAACGAAAAAATCGGAGGATACTACCATGGAAAATTTGGATGAAATGAAAGACCGAATCGCGCATATCATCAGGGCGAAAAATTTGACCGCAGCCGAGTTTGCCCTCAGGCTTGGCATTCAACCCTCGAATATTTCACATCTCTTGGCAGGACGAAACAACCCAAGTTTGGAGTTTGTCAAGAAGCTTAAAGAGACCTTCCCTGAATATTGCCTCGATTGGATCATATTCGGACGGGGGCCGATGACCGAGTCGACCGCGTTTGCCGCAGCTGTTTCTCCAGCCCCCTCTCCCGAGACAGGCAATGATACGCCTGAAAGAGTCTCTTTTGAGGAAAAAGAGCTTCCACTGAATTTGGATGTCGAGGAAGTGAAGTTGGAGCAGGCAAGTCAACGGCTTGCGACAACGCCAAAGCAAATCATTCTAGTGTTCGACGACCATACTTTTGAGGTACTTTCGCCTCGATGAAAAGGTTTATATTAATTAAATTAGGTGTGGAATCGAAAATTTGTTGTACCTTTGCAGGCTTTTATTCAAGTTATGCAAGTGGATACCTTTTTCGAGCGCTTTAACGCTGTAATTCAATCACCTAAGCGAATGGTTTTGGCCTGTCATGTCAATCCGGATGGCGATGCCATTGGTTCGGTTTTGACCATGGCTGAGTTCTTGGAACGTCGTGGACATGATGTTAAGATGGTGGTCGCCAATGATTTTCCTGAGTTTCTCCATTGGATGCCAGGGGCGGATAGGTTTTTGGTTTTCGAGAAAAGTCCCGAGGAGTGCAAAGTGGCCATCGCGGCAGCAGAATGTATCATGATGTTGGATTTCAATAACTTGTCTCGCAGTGGAATCTTACATAACGAGATTGGAAAGACGCGTTGCCCGAGGGTGTTGATTGACCATCACAGAGACCCCGACGAGAGCCAGTTTTGTTGTGTATATTCGAGTACCTGCGTTTCGAGTGCGTCAGAGATTGTCACGGAAATCATCCTGCATTATGGGAAGGAAGAACTGACGGAGAGCATGAGCACCAATCTATTGGTGGGTATCATGACAGACACAGGCTCGTTTGCCCACTCCATCTATCATTCGCGAACGTTTGATTTGGTCAGTATATTGGTCGAAAAATCAATGCCTTACGGTCTTGTCCACCAGTTGGTTTATGACACTATGTCAGAAAACCGTCTGCGATTGTTGGGCTTCGCCATCAATAACAGGATGGAAGTATTGGACCAGTATTCAACGGCTATTATCGCATTGAATAAGAGTGATTTGGAACGTTTTTCCTATCAACCGGGCGACACTGAAGGAGTGGTTAACTTCCCGCTTTCGATGAAGAAAATAAAGATGGCGGTGTTGGTGACTGAGCGTCAGGACCAAATCAGGCTCTCGTTCAGGTCGAAAGGGGACTTCTCTGTGCATGAGTTAGCCAACAAGCATTTCAAGGGCGGAGGCCACACCAACGCAGCAGGAGGAACGCTGACTTGTTCATTTGAAGAAGCCGTTATGAAATTGAAGGCGGTTTTGCCGGAATACAAGGATATGTTGAATAAAGTCGAATGAGAGGATATACTAAATACTTGATAATGATATTGTTGCTTTCGTTGCTTACGTGTGACGGACCCTCGCAAAAGGAGTCCAAGCCCATCACGAAGGGAGAAATGAAAAGCAGCATGGAGAAGGCCAATCGCTATCTCCTCAGCGAAGAGCAGGAGGACATTGCGAACTATATCCAGCGGCATGGCCTTGAGATGACCACTACGGGAACGGGGCTTCGCTATCAGGTACTCAAGCAAGGTTCGGAACAGAAAATAGAGAAAGGCGATAAGGTGACCTTGGAGTACGAGCTACATTCCATTGCTGGCGACTTGATTTATTCATCTGAAAACGATGGAGTTAAGAACTTCATCGTGGGCGATGGCAGTGTTGAGTCGGGACTCGATGAGGCGATGACCTATTTGCATCGGGGCGATGTGGCCAAGCTGATCATTCCTTTCCATTTGGCTTATGGCCTGCATGGCGACGATGACCGCATTCCCGAATACGCTACTTTGGTTTATACAATTAAAATTATAGACAATCAATAAGTTATGAAGAGAAATTTCATTTTGTTCGCAACGGTTTGCCTTTCGGCGATGATGTTGATGACGGCTTGTAGCCAGCGTTATCCAGGCTACAAGAAAACCAACCGAGGTTTGTATTACAAGTTCTACAGCCAAAACAAGGCAGCCACACAGCCCAAACTGACGGATTTCCTAAAAGTGAAGATGACCTGCTACTTGCACGATTCTTTGTATTTTGATTGGCAAGATGCTGGAAATGAAGTGTTTGCCCAACTTAAAGAGTCTTATTTCCCTGGCGATTTGCAAGAGGCTTATGCCATGATGCACGAGGGCGATTCAGCATCGTTCTACATCAAGGCCGACTCCATTGCGCTAAAGTATTACTCACGGAACCCCGATTCGGTAGGGCTGAAGGCCGACGATTATTTCCGCTATGAGGTGAAACTCGTCGAGGTTCAGAGCGAGGAGGCTTTCACGGCCAACATCGAGAAGATGAAGGAAACCATGCGTCAGGCTTCGAAGGAAGAACTGACAGCTTATATGGAGCAGAATTATCCTGACGTAAAGCCTTTAAGTTCAGGTGTGTACATCATTCCTGTTGAAACAGGAAAAGGCCGCTGCCCGGTGAAGGGAGAGAAGGTGGAATTGGATTTTGCCGCCTTTTTGCTGAACGGCAAGTCGGTGGGTAGCACTTTCGAAAGTCCAGAGAAGTTCTCTTTTGTACTTGGCGAGGGCCAGACCCTACGAGGCTGGGAGGAAATCGTGCCGAACATGCACCTTGGCGAGCGTGTGAGGGCCATTATCCCTTCGGAATTGGCCTATGGCGAACATCCCGTGGGTGAAATTCCCGCCTTTGCCAACTTGGTTTACGACATCAAACTGCTGAAAATCACGACGGCAGCCGAGCTTCAGGCCGAGGCCGAAAAGGAGATGCGCCAATTGAGGGAAAAATCGGAGAAAGGATTCTATGAATACCTGAAAGCCAACAATATAACCGACTATACGGCTACGGGACTGTTCTTCACCAAGACATTGGTAACCGATGGCGAAATGCCGCAAAACGGCCAGACAGCCCGCATCAAATTCGTTGCCACGTATCTCGACGGTACGCCTTTGGGCGACTCCGACCAGTTGGGAGGTCACTACGACGTGGTCGTGGGCAAAGGTTCAGTGCTGAGAGGTCTGGAAGAGGGGGTCGCCATGATGCGTGTGGGCGAGAAAGCACGTTTTGTGCTGCCCTATACCTTGGCCTACGGCGAGAAGCCTTACAACAACATCCCAGCCTATTCCAACCTTGTGTTTGATGTGGAATTGTTGGAAGTAATTGAAACGAAATAATTAAAAATCAACAAATTAAATTCTAATAAAATGAAAAAAAGTATCCTTATGATGGCAGCTGTTGCCATGCTGTTGGGCACTATGAGTGCTTGCAACGAGAACAACCCTTATCCGGGCTATGAGAAGACGCAAAACGGACTGTATTATCAGTTTTACACCCAAAACACTGGAAACCAGCCTCAGGTTGGCGATGTGATGGAAGTGGTGCTGGGTTGCACCGTCAACGACACCACGCAGGTGTTTCCTGTCGGCGATAACTTGATGCAGCTGATGGAGTCGCAGTTTGCTGGCGACATTTTCGAGGGCTTTGCCATGATGCACAAGGGCGATTCGGCCTCATTCATTGTCAACATCGACTCGACGTTCAAGTATTTGATGGGTCAGCCCACGTTGCCCGCCCAATACAAGTCGACCGACGTGATGCGTTTCGACATCAAGCTGAAGGATTTCTACACCGAAAAGGAATATGCCGAGAAGTTTGCCGCTAACGTGAAGGAAATGAACGAAGAACGCGTGGCCAAGATGAAAGAGGACTTCCCCGAACAGACCGCCACTGCCGCCAAGGAATTGGCCGACTATCTTGCAAAGAACAAGATTGAAGCCGTGCCTACGGCCTCGGGTCTCATCTATGTGGTGACCGAACCTGGCAATGGCGAAAAGCCGCAGGTGGGCAAGCCTGTCACGATGCACTACACCGGCAAGTTGCTCGATGGCACCGTTTTCGACTCATCGGTCGAGCGCGACCAGCCTTTCACTTTTGCCTTGGGTGTCGGACAAGTCATCCCCGGCTGGGACGAGGGCGTGCAGCTGATGTCGAAAGGCGAGAAGGGCGTGTTTTACATTCCTTATTATCTTGCCTATGGCGACCGTCAGGCTGGCGAAAAAATTGCTCCGTTCTCCAACTTGATGTTTGAGGTCGAACTTATTGACTTTGAAACGTTTGAATAAGATGAGACGTTATCTTGTCGTGTTTGCCGCCGTTGTTGTGGCCATGATGATGGCATCATGTGGCAGCGATACCATCTACTCTGGGTTCCAGAAGATGGACAACGGCGCTTACCTGAAGTTCTATTCCAAGGGCGACTCGAAGACGATGCCGCGCCTGGAAGACGAGGTGACCATCCACATGGCGCAGTACTTCAACGACTCGATGCTGCTCAATACTGCCAATTCGGAGCCGATGACCATCGTGTTGAAGGAAGCCGATTTTGTGGGCGACGTCACGGATGGCCTGCTGATGATGCACGTGGGCGACTCGGCGCGTCTCGTGGTGCTTGCCGACTCCGTGTTCATCAAGATCATGGACATGAAAGACATTCCAGAGGAGTTTGCCGGCAAGCCCATCTATTACGACTTGAAACTGTTGTCGGTGAAGCCTTTCGAGGTCATCGAAGCCGAACGTAAAGTGCTGCTTGACAGCCTGAAAAGCGAAGAAGATGCTTTTGTCGCTGCATTGCTCAACAACACGGCAAATACTGCGACCGAGTCGGGGCTTATCGTGATGGAGACGAAGGGAAAAGGCAGGGTGGCCAAGATGGGCGACTATGTCGACTTCGACTTCACGATGTGCGGCCCCCAGGGCGACACCATCATGAACTCGTTTGGCGTTGAGCCTGTCGAGATGCAGTATGGCGAGGAGTTCATTTGCCAGGGCATCAACGAGGCCATCGGCATGGTGCCTGAAGGTGGCACGATGCGTTTCGTGGTGCCTTCGTCATTGGCTTTCGATAGCATAGGCTATGAAGAGTACATCAAGCCATACACGCCTTTGGTCGTCGTGATGAAGATGAACAGCGTGATGGACAAGGCAGCCTACGAAAAGAAGGTGGCCGATCGCGAGGCCGAGATGGAACGTGAGAAAATCCGCCAGCAGGCCAAAGAGCAGAAGGTCATCGACGACTATCTGAAGGCGAACAATATCACCGTTGCACCCACCGAATCGGGGCTATACTTCATCTCGCAAGAGGCGGGAGAAGGCTCTCAAGCGAAGTGGGGCGATGCCGTGTCGGTTCACTATGTGCTGAGGAACCTGAAGGGCGAACAGTTGGAGTCGAGCTACGAGTTTGGCCGTCCGATGAAGTTCAAGGTGGGCGGTGGCGAGATGATTCCCGCTGTTGACGAGGCCTTAATGACGATGGCGCCAGGCGCTAAGGTTACCTTGCTGACGCCTTCGGAGTTGGCCTTCGGCGAGTTCGACTTGGGTGAAACCTTGCCGCCTTATTCGCCATTGCTCATCGACTTGGAGCTGGTTTCCATCGATGAGTGATTCCAGAACCTGCTTGCAATATGGGAAATGCCGTCTTTTGGGCGGCATTTTCTTTTTTAGAATGTTGACTGTGAAGCTTTTGTGAGGCTAATTGATGAGATAAGGCGTTGTTTCGTATCTTTTTCCTATTTTTGTAGCCAAAATAATCCAAGAACATTATGTTTTCCTGTCCCATCCAAATCCGCATGAGCGACCTCGACCCGTATAACCACGTCAACAACGGGGCGCAATGCAACTTCTTCGACATGGGTAGAAGCCGTTATTTCGAACATGTCTTCCAAACAAAGATCGACTGGCTTACATTCAAATATGTGCTTGTTCACGTCGACCTTGATTTTCGCCATCCTGTGCATTTCCATGACGACATTGTGTGTGAGAGCCGTGTCACCGAGATGGGCAATTCCAGCTTCAAGATGGAGCAATGCCTGAAGGATACTAAAACAAACGAAATCAAGACCTTGTGCCATGCAGTGGTGGTCTATTTCGACCGCGAGGCGAACAAGGCGGAGCGGATACCCGATGCCGACAGGGAACGCATGATGAACGCTGACTAGCTTCGTGTCGAAGACACGATATTCCATTAACCCTACACAAGCGTAGCGCAGTGTAGGAGCAAACAGATGACTCTATGAAAAGAATACCAATCCTACTGGCCCTGTGCCTCATCATGGCGAACCTAAACGCCCAAACCGAAGCCGAGCTGAACGCTTGGAACGATGTCAACATCTATGAAATCAACCGCCTGTATCCTCGGACGAATGTCGTCCCTACAGGAGAACAATGGTCACAATGCCTCAACGGCGATTGGAAGTTCCACTGGGTGGACTCGCCCTCGAAGGCGCCTGTCGACTTCTACAAATCGGATTATGAAGCCTCCAATTGGAAGACTATTAAAGTGCCAGCCAATTGGGAACTGAATGGCTATGGCACGCCCATCTATGTCAACGTAGACAACGAGTTTCGGCCCAACGAGCCGCCTTTTGCCCCGACGGTCGACAATCCCGTGGGCTGCTACATCCACGAATTCACGATTCCAGACGCATGGAAAGACCGTCGCGTCTATATCAACTTCGGTGCGGTGAAATCGGCCTACTATCTTTGGGTGAACGGGCGGTTTGTGGGCTATACTGAAGATGCCAAGACCAACGCCGAGTTTGACCTTACACCATACGTCAAAGTGGGTAAGAACACTTTGGCGGTTAAGGTGTACCGCTTTTCCAACGGCTCCTACTTTGAGTGTCAGGACTTTTGGCGTATCAGTGGCATCGAGCGCGATGTGGTACTCTACTCTAAGC
>CAMKAR010000080.1 GCA_946410535.1 uncultured Bacteroidales bacterium | reverse complement strand
CTGTCGAAGGGCCGACTGTTGAAGAGATTCTCCATCGTTTCAATACCCACCATTTCTTGCCTAAAAAGTTCGAACAAATCCTAAAATCCCATCTCCATGTTTGACTTGATTCTGAATCGACTGCGAGGCAAGCGCATCCTTGTTTTGGGATTTGGTCGTGAGGGACGATCGACATGGCGTTTCCTGCACAAGTATCTGCCGGAAGCCACCGTTGCCGTGGCCGACAAAAACGAGATGGAAGGCGTGAAGCATTTTGGCGCAAGTTATCTTGAGGCCATGTACGACTATGACATCGTCATCAAGACACCAGGCATTTCGTTGAAGGATTTCGACACGAAAGGGGGGGAGATTACTTCGCAAACCGACTTGTTTTTCAACCAGTTCCGCAAGCAAACCATCGGCATCAGCGGCACAAAAGGCAAGAGCACGACGACGAGCCTGATTTACCATCTGCTGAAGTCGTCAGGTCGCGACGCGATTTTGACTGGCAACATCGGCATCCCCTGCTTCGACGTGATGGAGGACATCAAGCCGGAAAGCATTGTCGTTTATGAGCTTTCGGCGCACCAATTGGAGTATGTCCACCAAAGTCCGCATGTGGGCGTGTTGCTCAACATCTTTGAGGAGCATCTCGACCATTTTGGCACGTTTGAACGCTACAAATCCGCCAAACTCAACCTCTTGCGCTTCATGGACAAGGACGACTTTGCCATCATCCACGACAGTTTGTCCCTCGACGCGCGTCGCGTCATTGCGAGCGAAGCAAAGCAATCCAGGGTGTTCTCCCAATTCGATATATCCAACCTTGTTGCCCCCACATCGCTGCCCCTCAAAGGCGACCACAACCTTCTGAACATCAAAGCCGCACTGTTGGCCTGCGATGCCTACGGCGTGGATTATCACGAGCTGATACCTTATTTATATACCTTCAAGCCGTTGGAGCATCGTTTGGAGCCAGTGGGCACTTTTGGTGGCGTTACATTTGTCAACGACAGCATCTCCACCATTCCGCAGGCCACCATCCAAGCCTGCAAGGCCTTGGGGCGCGTCGACTTCCTGCTGCTCGGTGGCTTCGACCGTGGCATCGATTACCAGCCTTTGGCGGATTTCCTCAGAGAAAACCCAGTGCCTCATCTGCTGTTTACGGGCAAGGCAGGGGAGAGGATGATGCGCTTGATGGCTGGCTTCGGTGAGGGAGCGGGGATTGAAATCCCCGATGGAATAGTGCCGCCCCTTCAGGGCTTGGTTCTAACGCATTATTCCACGATGGAGGAAGCCTTTGCCTACATTGCCGCCCATGCCCAAAAAGGCGATGTCGTGCTGCTGTCGCCCGCTGCTTCGAGCTACGACCAATACAAGAACTTCGAGGAACGCGGGCGGAAATTCAAGGCTTTGGCGGAAGGGTTATGTAAATCATAGCGTTCGTTTCTTGTTTGGGCAACACAGGAACGGAAGAAATATTTGAACGAAAGCGTTTTTTCCTGGCGAGGATACCCTTTCGCTAAATTTTCCTACTTTTGCAGCCGAATTTAGAATGCTTGGTAGAGCTTGTACTCCGTAAAGAAAATGTCAAACAACAAACAAAACGGAAGGCTCTCCACCGCGATTCTTTCCATCTCACTTCTCACCGTGATGGCGGGTGCCGCCGTCGCCCCGGCAATGGGCATTATCCACGATTATTTTGCAGGTATGCCCGACATGCTGTTGCAGCTCATCATCAGCCTGCCTGCTTTGTTCATCATCGTCACCAACCTGGTTTTCCCGTGGTTGTGTTCGTGTTTCAAAACCAGAACGTTAGCCCTCTCAGGACTTGTGTTGTATGTTGTTGCCGGAGCAGGCTGTTTCTTCGTCGACAACCTCACAGTATTGCTCGTTTTGCGTGCCTTGCTCGGCGTGAGCGTTGGCGTGATGATGCCGCTCTCTACTGGCTTGTTGGCCTATTACTATCCCCCTGAGCGGCAGGCCTCGCTGATGGGCCTTTCGGCGGCCATGAACCAGATGGGCGGCGTGGTGGCCACCTTACTCGCCGGACTTTTGGCCAACATTGGGTGGAACTACGCTTTCTTGGTGTATCTGTTAGGCTTGATTGCGGTTGTGTTGGTCGCGCTATTCCTGCCCAACGAAAGGCTCGGAAAGCCCAACGACGGCACCAACCAGACTCTAAACCCTCAACTCTCAACTTGATAAAACGGTTCCATCCCTCCGTAGGCGGCATGTTCTTGGTGATGATTCTGTTCTTCATCTACCCAACCCGCTTCGCCATCAGTGCCCATGCAGGAACCACGCTTTCCAATACCGCCATCACGCTTATCATGGTTGGCCTCGACTTGGTGGCTTTCCTCATCGGTCTGGTGTTTGGCCGCATGATGCAGAAACTCCGCTATGTGATGAAGTACATCCCGCCTGTCGGGTTCATTGTCGGCTATCTCTTCCTTTCGTTAGGCTCGAGCCTGCCGCTGTTGCTGCTCGGTTCGGCCTTCATCGGCATTGCCAACGGCATCGGTGTGCCTTACCTCAACACCATCGCCTCGATGAAGGCAGGGAAGGAGGCGGCCTCCACCGTGATGCCCTTGCTCTCCATCGCCTTGTATCTCGGGCAGTTTCTGTCGCCTTTGTTAGTCACCCCGTTGGGGAACGCCTGTTTTGGCCTTTCCGACCTCTTGTCGCCGTTCAAGGCGGGTGTCATCATCGGCTTCGTTTATCTGTTGCAGGCCTTTTTGACAAGGAAGAAGCAGGTGGTTGAAGAAGTCAGGCAAAACTCGCATTGAGCGGCAAAGTGGCTCGGTTTTTCTGCGACAACATGAAATAATGCCGGCCTCATGCAATAAAGAAACCCAATGTCCGTTAATGAGCCATAAGGGATGTTTTAGCTTCCATGTTTGAAACGCTTAGGAAATATGGCTCTGTTTTCATGCTCTTGTTAGTGAGCGCGTTATCTTTGTGCCTCGTTGCCGATGAGGTTTGCGAGGCGCAGCATTTGGCCAAGCAAATCGTTGGTTCCGCTAACACGTCGCTCCTTGCCGAAGACTTCGATTTCGACGAGGAAGACGACGATGAGGCCATAATCGGCTTGTTCACGGAGACTATGGATCGGCTTGCTGCTTCGATGCGTGAAACGAATGGCCGGAAAACGATGAAAAGCAAGAGTCCCAAGGCGTTGCAACGTGGACAGGTGAGGCGTCATTCGCCAAGAAACGGCCTCCCTTGCAGCCATAACTATACCCTTTCGTCAAATACGAAAAGTGGCGTGGATTTGCTCCATGCCACTTTTTTTGTCCGAAACAATAATCTTCATAACGGGGAACGCGGCTTGGAAACACCCTGGTCGCGTTCCATTTTGCAAACTAAAAGCTAATATCTATGAATGCAATCACTGTACTTACTGCAATTCTGACCTTGACCGCAGGCATCGGTGTTTTCCTGATGGCCTGCCACATGATGAGCACGCATCTTGAAAATGCGGGCAGCCGCCGGTTGAAACAGCTTTTTGCCCGAGTGGGCGAGAGCAAATGGGTGGGCGTCGGCATCGGCGCCGTCGGCACGGCTGCCATCCAAAGTTCGGGTGCCGTCACCGTGATGGTCATCGGTTTCGTCAATGTCGGCATCATGTCGCTGACGCAGGCGGCCACGGTCATTTATGGCGCCAATATCGGCACCACCGTCACTGCCCAATTGGTGGCCTTGGGCATGTTGGGCGGCAACGGAATCTCAACCACCGTGTTGTTTTCGGCTTTTGCTGGCATAGGCGCCTTCATCCTGATGTTCTCAAAACGTGAGTCGTGGAAGCATGTGGGCGGCATCCTGACGGGCTTCGGCACCTTGTTTGTCGGCCTCAGCATGATGTCGAACGCCATGGACGATTTCGCAGCCCTCGATTCGGTGAAACAGTTCCTCGCCAGCATCAAAAACCCATTGCTGATCGTCTTTTTGGGGGCTTTGTTCACTGCCATCATCCAGAGTTCGTCGGTGCTCACCTCCATCGCCATCACTATGGTCGTGGCGGGCTTGCTTTCGCTCGACCAAGGCATCTACCTGACAATGGGTTCCAACATCGGTTCGTGCGTGGTGGCCATCTTGGCAGGCATGACCAGCGGGACGAACGCCAAGCGGACAGCTCTTATCCATCTGTTTTTCAATGTCATGGGTGTGGTTGTGTTTCTGCTGATAGCCTTGGTTCTGCGAATTTCGACCAAGGGACTATGGGGTTTCGGGAGTGTCTTTGAACACGCATTCCCCCATGCGCCGCAAATCCAGTTGGCCATGTTCCACACGGTGTTCAACGTGTGCACCACCTTGCTGGCCTTGCCTTTGACGGAGAACTTGGTTCGCCTTGTGTGCCGCCTTGTTTCGGATAAGGAGAAAACCGCAGTTGCTGGTCCGCACTTGTATTTCCTTGACGACACGATGCTTAGCGCTCCTGTTTTGGCCGTAAAGCAGCTGAAAGCCGAGATTGAGAACATGGCGGAGTTGGCCATCGGGAATTTCAAGCGCTCTATCGAAATCGTGACGACGATGGATTTCAGCGCATCGGGGCAATTTGCCGATACCGAGAAGGAGCTTAACTACCTGAATGGCGAGTTGTTGCGGTTTATGGTGCAGCTCTCCGAAAAACGGCTGAATCAGACGGACTTGAAATATCTGAATGCGAGCATCAGAAGCGTGAGCGACTTGGAGCGCATCGGCGACTATGCCGAAAACATTGTTGAATACGCCGAGAGCCTGAGGTCGCAGTCGGCATCGTTCTCCGACAAAGCCGTCGAGGAAATCAGGACGATGGAGAGCCGTATCCTCGCGCTTTATGACCAGGTTAGCACGGCTTATCACAATCTCGACACCGATGCCTTGAAACGTGCCTATGTGATTGAGGAAGAAATTGACGACTTGACCGAGCAGATGGAACGCAATCACATCCAGCGACTTGTGGAAGGGAAATGCACGCCGCAGGTAGGTGCCGAATACCTGTCGCTGGCGCAAAACGCAGAGCGCATCGCCGACCATTTGATCAACGTGGGAAACACGATCCGTGAATGATTCCGCGAATTGGGCTTTGGTGGTTTTTTCAAGGAAATAAGCCCTGATTCACGAAAAAAAGTATTTTTGCTTTCGGTTTGAAACAAAATCACCGATGAGTACGCACTCAATGATTCCTTTCCATAAAGTTGTCATCATCGGAGCCGGCATTTCGGGGCTTACCTCTGCCGTGTATTTGCAGCGCTCTGGCTTCCGGACGCTCGTTTTGGAGAAGGCGGGCGGTCCGGGCGGCGCGTGGCTATGCCAAACGGTTCAAGAACAAGCGGATAAGGGCTTTGTTGGCCGCCGTGGTGGAGCCGGACATTAATGCGCTGTCACTCATTTATACCCTCGGCACGTTCCAAGTGGGCGACAGCGGCTATCCCCAAGGCGGCTCGCTTCGCATGGCGCAAAACATGGCCGAAACCTTCCTGAACTTAGGCGGAGAAATCCGTTACCAGACGACGGTGGAGGAGGTCTTTCCCGATGAAAACGGATGGGCTGTCCGCGCCAAAGGCGAGGTGCTCAAGGCCGATGCCGTGGTCATTTCCGCCGATGCCCGCACCGCCATCGACAAGCTCTTCCGCGAGCCGTTGCAGGATGGTTGGGCACGGAAGATGCGCGACGGACTCAGGACGACGCAGTGCATGTTTCTCGGCGTTGGGGTCAATGCCGATCTGTCAGCTTGGCCTCGCTCGATGCAAATCGTGTTGCCCCGTCCGTTGAAGGCGGCTGGGCGCACCTACGAGACGGTCGTCGTGAACAACTATGCCACCGAGGAAGGCTATGCCCCAGAGGGTTGCAGCGTCATCACCTGCCTGCTGCATGGCCCCACCTATGCCTACTGGAGAGCGGCCAAGGACGACGGCAGCTACCAAGCCAAAAAGAAAGCGGTGATGGACGGTTTCTTGGAAATCATGGGCGATATGATTCCCGAAATCAAGGATGCAGTGGCGGTGACGGACGTGGCCACGCCTTTGACCTACGAACGTTATTGCGGCACCTTCGAGGGGAGCTATATGACCGACTGGCCGCCATTCAGTCGTTTGTATCACGCGCCTGTTCACTACCGTAAGGGCTTGTATTTCACGGGCCAGCGCACGGCCTATTCAGGCGGACTGCCCCCGGCGGCCCAAAGCGGTCGCACCACCGCCCAAGCCGTATGCAAGGACTTCGACGCCGAGTTCGTGGGGCATTGAATGGGCGAAAGCCGCGTTTGGATGTTGGTGAGGAATGAAAAATCCATACAGGTAGTGGCGAAGAACGAAAAAGTCGTCGGGAGATGAGTTTTGGGGTAAAACGACCGAAGCCATGCTGCGTCATTATGAAAAAGTATAAAATCGTTTATTCCATATTGACGGCGACTATGTGATTGTGGACAATTTACATTTTCCAAATCATCTCCACCTTCAAATCCGTCTTATGGTTCCCTTCAATCAGCGTCAGGCCGCTGCCAATCTCGTCGCGGTCACTGTAAATGGTGCGCCCGATGCGGGCGTAAAGGGTCAGCGCGTTGAACAGTTTGACTTTGCCTAAGAGATAGAAACGCATCCCTTTGCCGTAAAGGGCTGGCACGCTGAAACTATACAATACGTCATTTTCGTAGGCGTAGATGCGGGCGTTGTAGTCCTTGGCGTCGAAGATGGCGTAGCGGAACGTGAGGCTAAAGGGCTTGTTCTCAGGTTTGTAGGCGATGTCCTGGCAGAGGAAATACCCGTGCTCATTGGTGCCGTCGTCGTTGCGGTAATGGGCGTATTCGGCTTTGTTACTGAAGTGGAAGTCGTGGCCAATCTGGTAGTTGATGTTGAAGCGCACGGCGTTCTTGGTGTAGAAGATGGGGTAGTGGCTGAAGACAAAGGCATCGGTCGAGTTCTTCATCTTGGTCTTCGAGCGGAATTGGAGATAGGCGTTGGTGCGGCGGTTGAAGCTGTGGCTGACGCGCAAGTAGTAGTCGTGGCCGCGACTCGGCGCGTTGACTTGCGAGGTCAGCCAGGTGAATTCGAAATGGTCGGCGTAGGCGAGGATGTTCCAATAAGGTGCAGGTGCGGCTTCAACGCCAAGGTAGATGCCGCGTTGCCCTTGGTTGCGGCTGCCTTCGCCAAAGGCGTTGCCCAAGAGGTTTTGGTAGGTCTTGCCATAGTCGCGATAAAGCATCGTGAAGTTGAGGTAACCTGCTGGTTTGAAGGTTATTCCGACCAAGCCAGCAAAACCAGGCCCCTGAGTCTGTCGAAGGGCTGTGGTGTCAGGATTATAGCTCATCGAAGCCTCGCCAAATACGGCAAACTTTCCTTTAACATACTTGAAATCAATGCCTTGGTTGGTGAGTTTCTGGCCTTGGAAATAGAATTGGTTGTAGTGGCTGGGCTTGAGTTGGAGTGGTGTGCTGAGCCAAGTGTGATGCGCTGTATAGCCCACCTCGAAATGGGCAATGGCGAAAGCCAAATGTCCGCCCACGACCTGCTGTCGGATGGCGTGGCGGTCTTGCAACTCACCGATAGTGCGATGATAACCAGTCTCTTGTAGGCTGCTGACAAGTTCGGCCTCGTCCAAGCTGTCGGCCACGCTGACATTGGCATCAATCCAGCGATTGGAGTAGAAAACCGTGCCGCTGAATGGGCCTCCGCCGAGGGTGACTGCCGCACCGCGCATGAACGAATACTCGCTGGCAGAGCCTTTTGGCGTGATGCCACGACCTTGTTTCATCACGCTGCTGCCTGCACCCGCCTTGCCGAAACTCATTCCAGACCAAAGTGTAAGCCCTTGACCGAATGAGAGTTGATAGTCGCCCAAAACGGCGGCTTTCACGATGCCCAAGTCCTTGGCATAGAGATGGAAACCAACGAAATCGAAGCCTTTTCGGTAATTTTTGCCCAACAGCTTCTGGATGGTGTCGCTCACCTTGTCGGTGAAAAACATCTCGCCAGCGTCTTTTTCCAAGACGAATCCCGCCCTAAGCTTGTTCCTATAATTATAGGTGTATTTGAGTTGGTATTTTTGCGGACTGCCCAAATAGCGCGAGTTGGGTTTGGCCAAAAGCGACGAGTCGTCGATGGGCGCATAACCTTGCTGTTTCTCAAGGATTTGCTCGTAGCGACCGACGATTTGGTGTTTGCCGTAGCGCCCCATGTTTTTTAGGCTCAGCTTGTCCTTGCTCTTGTCTTTCTCGATGCAAATCACTGGCTTGATGATGGCCAAGGTCTGTTCGTCGAAGCCTTCCACCATCTCCAACTCGTCTAAGAACATGAAATCACCGTAGTAGCGACGGTACTTTTGCAGTTCCTCGTATTGGAACACGCTGAGGAGGCGCAGTTCAACCAATTGCATCACCTCGTCGCTGTTGATATTGACGGGATTTTCGCTGAAAAAGATGTAGTTGTCCAGCAATTCCTCGAAGTCAGCGTCGTCGTCGCTGTCCTCGGCCAACCGTTCCACTTGCTCGATGAGCAGTTGGTTCAGGGCTTCGGTGCTGAGTGTGTCGACGGCGATTTGTGCCTTCG
>CAMKAR010000079.1 GCA_946410535.1 uncultured Bacteroidales bacterium | reverse complement strand
GATATCCATGGGAGCATTTTTCTGACGGTTGCAAAATTAGGAAAAAAAACGATGCAGTACTAATCTATTTATCCCTAAATTCAAGAGACATATCAGCTGAGTTTTTGCAAAAATACGATTTTTTTCGGCATCAAAAAGAAAAACATGATAAAATGAAGCAAATCATCGACATCGCCGACACGGGCAACATCATGCCACCCAAGAACACTTGGTTCGAGCCGAAACTCAGATCAGGACTGGTCATCCATACTTTGGACTAAGGACAGAAGACGAAGGACTTAGGACAAAGGAACTAAGAAATTTGGACTGAGATCGAACAATCTGACACGGGGTGCAAGACTTTGGGTTTTGCGTCCCGTTTTTTTCGTACCTTTGCAAAAAACAATCCCATGGACCAAAAGCCTGTAAATATCACTCCTAACCTCATCAAACACTACGCCGACTACCTGCGGTTGGAACTTTCGCTGTCGGAAAACAGCGTAGAAGCCTATTGCCATGATGTCCAGCTTTTTCTGCAATACCTTGATTGTAGAGACGGTGTGCACACCGTCTCTACAGCAATCGAGGACATCCAGCAAGACACCATCGAGAACTTTTTCGCCTACCTCTACGACCTCAACATCGGCGCCACCTCGCAAGCCCGCATCCTCTCCGGACTGAAGTCGTTTTGGCGCTACCTGACGCAAGAGGGACTTGCCGACAAGGACCCCACCATCCTCATCTCTTCTCCCACCTTGGGACGCCACTTACCCGAAGTGCTCACCTACGAGGAAATCCAGATGATGATCGACAGCATCGACCTCAGCCAACCCAACGGCCACCGCAACAAGGCCATGATTGAGGTGATGTACGGCTGCGGCCTGCGTGTTTCAGAACTTACCAACTTACAAATCAGCAATATCTATCGCAGCGATGGTTTCTTGCGCATCATCGGTAAGGGCAGCAAGGAACGGCTCGTGCCCATCGGCGACAGCAGCTTGAAAATCCTTTACCAATACATCGAAGGCGCACGACTACACATCACGCCCAAACCCAAATTCACCGACACGGCGTTCCTCAACAGCCGTGGAACAGGCCTCACGCGCCAGATGGTTTTCCTCATCGTGAAAGACTTGGCTGAGAAAAACGGCATCACAAAGACCATCAGTCCACACACGTTCCGCCACAGCTTTGCCACACATTTGCTCGAAGGTGGTGCCAACTTGCTCGCCGTGCAGCAGATGCTGGGTCATTCGAGCGTGAGCACGACGGAAATCTACACACATATCTCAGACGAACTGTTAAGGGATACTTTGACAAGTTTCCACCCAAGATTCAAAAAGACACAGAATTAAGGTCATTGATATAAATCACATAAAAGAAAACTCCTACGGAGTATGACCCATTGGTTCATTGATTTCGTTATTAAAAGAAAGCTCCTACGGAGCATTTGCAGAAATCACCTACATTCCTCATTCTACATTCCTCATTCATCATTGACTTCGTCGAATACTTCGTATTTCCGAATTAATCACTACCTTTGCAAAAATTTACCATCATGGACACCACAAAATTCGACTTCCTGAAAGGCCTTCGCCCCGACCGTTTTTTCCTCTTGGCCGGCCCTTGCGTCATCGAGGACGAGACCTCGCCCCTCTTCATCGCCGAGACTTTGAAAAGCATCTGCGAAAAACTCTCCATCCCGCTCGTTTTCAAAGGCTCCTATCGCAAGGCCAACCGCTCACGATTAGACTCATTTACAGGCATCGGCGATGAAAAAGCGCTGAAAGTGCTGCAAAAAGTCAGGCAAGAATTTGATGTCCCCGTGGTGACCGACATCCATGCTGCCGAAGAAGCTCGGATGGCTGCCGAATATGTCGACGTGCTTCAAATCCCCGCTTTCCTCTGCCGCCAAACCGACCTCCTTGTGGCCGCTGCCAAGACGGGCAAGACCGTCAACATCAAAAAGGGACAATTCCTTTCGGGCGAAGCCATGGGCTTTGCCGTCGAAAAGGTGCGTCAGTCGGGCGACGACAAGGTGATGCTCACCGAGCGCGGCTCGATGTTCGGTTATCAGGATTTGGTGGTGGATTACCGTAACATTGCCGCCATGCAAAAGTTTGATGTGCCCGTCATATTGGACATTACACATTCGCTTCAGCAACCCAACCAAAGCAGCGGTGTCACGGGCGGCAAGCCCGAACTGATTGGCTTGATTGCCAAAGCAGGCATCGCAGCAGGGGCCGACGGCATTTTCATGGAAACACACCCCAAACCAGAAAAAGCCAAGTCTGACGGGGCTAACATGCTCCGCTTAGACTTGGCTTCCAATCTTTTGCAACAATTAGTGCGAATCAGGGAGGCTGTTATTGCATCCTCATGTTGATGATTTGGCCCGTCTCGGTGTCGAACACAATCTTCGTGTTGGTCAACGGAGCCATCATAATGAAACCCAACTGGTTAACCATAACCCTATCCTCCAGCATGACCTTGTTTCCGCAAGTCACTTTCACGTTGGCCGTCTCAGGCACGCGATAAAACACCTTGTTCTCATAGGTCACCGACTCAATGGCCGACTGGCTTGGCGCATTGATGGCTGCCATCGTGTTGAGCGGCAATGTTTGCACCGTAATCATCTCTCCCGAACCAGCCGTTCCAACGGTCAGGCCGTCATTCTCCGAAAACTTGGCCACCGTCTGCGTAGGCACTTCCTTGTTCGGAATCACATACACCGTCTTCACCACCGTCTTCTTCACTTGGTTACCAAGCAGCAGGTTGGTGTATTCCTTTTCCATGGCATCCAGCTTTTCATACATCATCTTGAACGTCTCAGGATTGAAGGCGATTTCATAATAGCCCGAAATCAACTTGAACTTGGCCGAGCGGATTTCCTCGATCTTGTCGGCGATTTCCTTGGCCAACTGCGCGTTCGACTTGCCCGTCGTGATCAGCTCCATCAACTTACCGTCGACTTGTGCGACAGGTTCGGTCTTGCAACATGGCGTTTCAGATGGGATTGGCAAAGTTTCCTCCTCGCCATTGTCGACACCCACGCTACGGATAATGCCATTGGGCATGATGCCAAACTGCGTCTTGCTGCCTCCCCTAACGCTACCAACCGAAACGAAAAACAGCGCGTTGGGATCGGGAGAGGCCACGGTGCTCATTTTCACGTCCAAAAGACGATACTCCGTGGTCTCATACTCCACATAGTCAGCCATGGCCATATAGGTTGAAGCATAATCACTTAGGGGACTTTGTTCAAGCCGTGTCTCCTCGATGACGAAATCAAGCCTCAACATGGTCTGTGGCAAGGAATAATACAAGCCGTTTTGCTGGCCAGGAGTGGCATTCTTGGCAAACGTTGTCGTGAATTGAGCCTGTGCATGACCACACATGAAGCACATGGCCAACAAGGCGAGCGTAATTTTGGTGAAAATCTTATTCATCTTCGTAAGGTTTAGTTTCGAGCCTCAAAAATACAAATTTTCCTGCAATCGCATCATTCCGTGGCCGTTTTTTCCTTTTTGCTGAAAAGCATCAAGGCCAAGAAAGTTAGTAAACCATTGATTATCAATATCTCGAATCCTATCTTATATCCAAAAAGCAACTGAGGGGAATACAGCTTCAAGAAATAACAAATGACAGGCGAAGCCACGGCAATGTAAGGAACGGCTTTGTCGATGACCTTACGGTTCTTGACGAACAGTCCGAAGGTGTACAAACCCAACAATGGCCCGTAGGTATATCCCGCAATGTCGAACACCTTATCTATTAATGACTCGTTGTGGAACGGACGGAATGCAATGATAACCAACAAGTAAAGCAAGGCAAAAGCCACATGCACCCATTTGCGGTAGCGGGTGATTTGCTCCTCTGTCATCTGTTTCTTGTCGAAGTGCATGAAGTCGAAGCAGAATGTCGTGGTTAAAGCCGTCAGTGTGCCATCGGCACTCGAATAGCCTGCCGCCACAAGCCCGATGACGAAGACAATCGCCGTGAACTTGCTCAAAGAGAAGGCCACCGAGGGGAAAATCTTGTCGTTGACCACCACGCCAGCCTCATTCACTGGCAGCGTGAAACTCGTGGCCTGGGCATAATAAATCAAGGCAGCACCCAAGCAGAGGAAAAGCGCATTGACTACGACAAACAGCAGACTTGATGTCATCACATTCTTCTGTGCGTCACGCAAATTCTTGCAAGTCAGGTTTTTCTGCATCATATCTTGGTCGAGGCCCGTCATGGTAATGGTGATGAACATTCCGCTGAGGATTTGCTTGACCCAAAACTTGTTGTGCGTCCAATCGATCTCAAAAACTTTCGTGTAACCATTGTCGGAGGCCGCTTTCAGCAGGTCGCCTAACGAGATGTTGAGGTTTTTCATGATGTACCACGCCGTCAGGAAAGCCGCCAAAAGAAGGAAAGTGGTCTGTAAAGTGTCGGTCCAAACCACGGTCTTGATGCCGCCCTTGAAAGTGTAGAGCAAGATGATGCCGATGAAAATCACCGCCGGCACCCAAAACGGGATCCCCCAAGCCTTGAAGACAAATTCATAAAGCACAAACACAACAAGATACATCCGCAAGGCCGAGCCCAACAGTCGCGACAAAATGAAAAACGCCGCGCCCGTCTTCTCCGAAACCGGCCCGAACCGCATATTCAAATAGGTGTAGATAGAGGTCAGGTTAAGGCGATAATACAAAGGCAACAAAACCAAGGCAATCACCGCATAACCAAGAACATAGCCAAACACGAGCGGCATATAGGTGAATTGCCCCGTATAAACGCCACCGGGCACCGACATGAAAGTCACGCCCGACAAAGAAGCACCTATCATGCCATAGGCCACCACAAACCACGGCGAGTTCCTGTTGCCACGGAAAAAGGCGTTGTTGTCGGACCGGCGGGCCGTGAAGTGCGAAATGACAAACAAAAGGATCGTATAGGCGATGAAAACGACAAGGATAATGGTTGGTGTCATGGGATTTGCTTTTGATTGCGCAAAAATAGGAATAAATACGGCTTTCGCGCCCAAAAAAACGCTATTTTTGCCGCCCGATAGAAACCACAGACAATGAAAGGATTATACACCATATTATTACTCATCGTTTCCAACGTTTTCATGACTTTTGCCTGGTATGGGCAACTCAAGTTGATCGAGATTGTCCCCTCATCGAAAGACTGGCCCCTGTTTTTGGTCATCCTCATGTCGTGGGGCATCGCCTTGTTCGAATATTCATTCATGATTCCTGCCAACCGCATCGGGGCAGCCGTCAACGGAGGGCCGTTCAACCTCATCCAGCTGAAAGTCATACAGGAAGCCGTCTCGCTCACGGTGTTCACCACCATCGTCATCACCGTGTTCAAGACCGAGACGTTCCGTTGGAACCACATCGTTTCATTCATCTTTATCGTGCTCGCCGTGTTTTTCGCCTTCAAAAAATAGAAATTTGTTGCGCCGAACGGAAATTTGCATGATATTTGCGGCACGAAAAACGACAAAAAAAGGACAAAAAGAAAGGTTACGATATGAAATTCTATGACATTGATTCAGTTTTCACTTTCGGCAAATACGAAGGCATGACCATCGCCGAAGTGTACCAAAAAGACCCTAAATACTTGAAGTATTGCGAGGAAAACATCGACGAGTTCTACGTCTCACCCTCGGTGATGCGCGAACTCAAGTCGATGAGCCGCAGCATCAACGACTCGGCCCTACTCGATGTCAACTTCGACAAGATGAGCGACGACGAAATAGACAGCTTCATCAACGAACACGACGAAGAGGAAGCCTTCGACGAATCGAGGCTCGAACGCGACTTCGACTGGGAGAACAACGACTTTGCCGACGACTCACCGTTCGACGAGTTTGAGGACGAATACGATGAGGAAGACTTCACTGACGAGTTTGGCGACAGCTTCGACGAGAGTTTCGACGGAAACATAGATGACTTGTATTGAAAAGAATGGGATTCTTTTCTTTTCGGGAAACAAATCGGAACAAATCTAAAACAAAAAAGCCACCTTGCGGTGGCTTTATTCGTTAGGCGTTGATGCGCTCCGATATGGAATACACCCGTTTGTCGCGCTGGGTTGAGGTAACCATCTCGGCAAGGAAGCCCGTCGAGAAAAGCTGCACGCCAATGATGATGGCCAACAGCGCAAAATAGAACAACGGACGGTTTGTCATGCCATAGGCATGGGCAAACAGACGGATGCAAGTCAAATAGATGGCAATGACAAAACCTATTAGGAACGTGATGGAACCTAACAGGCCGAAGAAGTGCATCGGTCGGTTGCTGAACTTCGAGATGAAATTGATGGTCAGCAGGTCGAGGTAACCGCGAACGAAACGGCTCAAGCCGAACTTGCTGCTGCCGTATTTCCGCTTCTGATGATGCACCACCTTCTCGCCTATATGACTGAAACCGTTCATCTTGGCGATGACGGGGATGTAACGATGCATCTCGCCATACACCTGGATGTTTTTCACCACCTCGTTGCGATAGGCCTTCAGGCCGCAATTGAAGTCGTGAAGCTTGATGCCCGACATGCGCCGTGTGGTCCAGTTGAAGAACTTCGAAGGGATGTTTTTCATCAGTTTGGAGTCGTAACGCACTTTCTTCCAGCCTGATACGAGATCATAGCCATCTTCCTTGATCATCTTGTAGAGCTCGGGGATTTCGTCGGGGCTGTCCTGGAGGTCGGCATCCATCGTGATGACCACGTCGCCTTGCACGATCTTAAAGCCTTCGTTCAGTGCCGGCGACTTGCCGTAATTCCTTCTGAAACGCAAGGCCTTCACATTAGGATTAGACTGAGAAAGTTGTTGGATGACGGCCCACGAATTGTCGGTTGATCCATCGTCGACAAAGACGATTTCGTAGGAGAAATGATGTTCCTCCATCACGCGACGGATCCAAGCCTCCAACTCGGGCAGCGACTCGGCCTCATTCAGCAGCGGTACTACAACTGATATATCCATATTGTTCTATTTTATCACAAAACCCACAAAACTCACAAAACCTACCTTAGAAGTTGGAAAGCAGCCAACCGGCCTGCTTTCCGGCGACAACCCGGTTGGGTGTCGCCATACCACAAAAACAAGTTTTGCAGGTTTTGAAAGTTTTGTGACCTATTCATCTGATTTCAGTTTTTCCACCCATATAAGGTTGCAAGGCTTTCGGGATGGCCACGCTACCGTCGGCGCGGAGGTTGTTCTCCAAGAAGGCGATCAACATGCGCGGCGGGGCAACTACCGTATTATTTAAAGTGTGCGCAAAGTAGTTGCCGTTCTTGCCCTTGATCCTGATCTTCAGCCTACGAGCCTGTGCATCACCAAGATAGGAACAGCTGCCCACCTCGAAGTATTTCTTCTGGCGCGGCGACCATGCCTCCACGTCGAGCGACTTCACCTTCAGGTCGGCCAAGTCGCCTGAACAACACTCTAATGTACGCACGGGAATGTCCATCGAGCGGAACAGCTCAACGGTGTTTTTCCACATCTGCTCATACCAGTAGTCGGCTTCCTCTTGCTTGCAAAGCACCACCATCTCCTGTTTCTCGAACTGGTGGATGCGATACACTCCGCGTTCCTCGATGCCGTGGGCACCTTTCTCCTTGCGGAAGCAGGGAGAATAGCTCGTCAAAGTAAGCGGCAACGAATCCTCAGGGATGATTTGGTCGATGAATTTCCCAATCATTGAATGCTCGCTGGTGCCGATGAGATAGAGGTCTTCGCCTTCGATCTTATACATCATGGCGTCCATCTCGGCGAAACTCATTACACCGCTGACGATCTCGCTGCGCACCATGAAAGGCGGCACGCAATAGGTGAAGCCACGGTTGATCATGAAGTCGCGGGCGTAGGTGATGACGGCGGAATGCAAGCGCGCGATGTCGCCCATCAGGTAATAGAAGCCATTGCCCGCCACACGATGGGCCGAATCCAAATCCAAGCCATTGAACTTGGCCATGATATCGGCATGATAAGGCACCTCGAAATCGGGAACCACAGGCTCGCCGAAGCGTTCCTTTTCCACATTGAAAGTGTCGTCCTTCCCAATCGGCACCTCAGGCGCGATGATGTTGGGGATGGCATACATCACCTTGGTGAGTTGTTCCATGAGCGAGGTCTGTTGTTTGCCGAGCTGTTCCAACTCCAGTGCATTGGCTTCCACGAGTTTCTTCATCTCGTTGGCTTTCTCGACTTCCTTGTTTTTGAAAAGGATACCAATCTCCTTAGAGATCGAGTTGCGCTGTGAGCGCAAATCGTCGGCACGTTGCTGGCAATCACAATATTGGGTGTATAAACTAATGGCTTCGTCGACGAGCGGAAGCTTGTTGTCTTGGAATTTCTTCTTGATGTTCTCCCTGACCACGTCAGGGTTCTTGACTAAAAACTTGATGTCTATCATAGTGAATTGATTTGCTTCGTTAGAACGGGCAAAGATAGGAAAAAAGGATGAAAGGAGAGGAAAAAAAGTTTCGGTTGCTATAAAGCAAGAAAGCCCGCACCGATGTGGTGCGGGCTTCCCGCTATGGGAGGGCGACGAACTACTTTCCCACGCGTTGGCGCAGTATCATCGTCGCGGCGG
>CAMKAR010000078.1 GCA_946410535.1 uncultured Bacteroidales bacterium | reverse complement strand
TTTTCCTAATCAGCTCATATATTAATTCTTTCGTGAATTGTTCGGTCTCAAAATGTCCGCCATCGATGAGCAGCATGGCTTTTTCGGGAATGAAAAAGTCGTGGTATTTGATGTCGGCAGTGAGATAGGCATCGGCCTTTTGGCGCAGGGCATCGCCCATAAACGGACTGCCCGATCCGCCACACAACGCCACTTTTTTGATTTTCCTGCCCGTCAAGGCGGAATGGCGCAAACAAGGCGAGTCGATGGTTTCAGCAACAAGTCGCAGAAAACCAGCTTCTTCCATCGGACTTTCAAATTCGCCGACCATACCTGCACCTGCTTGCTGGAACTCGTTTTCGAGCGCAAACACATCGTAGGCCACTTCCTCATAGGGATGCACCTTCAGCATGGCCGCAATCACCTGATTCAAAGCATGTTTAGGCACAACCGTTTCGATGCGAACCTCATCCTCGAAATGCACCTTCCCGATTTCGCCTACATAGGGATGTGCCGTTTCGCCAGCGCGGAACGAGCCTTGACCTTGTGCGTTGAAACTACACGAGTCGTAGTTGCCAATGCAGCCCGCGCCCGCCTCAAACATGGCGTTGCGTACCGCTTCGGCAGCCGAAAGCGGAACATAAACCACCAACTTTTTCAGATGGCCTTCCAAGGGTTGAAGGATGCACAGATTCTTCAATCCCAAACGCTCGGCAAGGACGCGACTCACGCCCAAACAGCTGTTATCCAAGTTGGTATGCATCGAAATCATGGCGATGTCGTGCTTAATCGCTTTCACCACGGCACGTTCGATGTAGGTTTGAGGCGTCAGATGCTTCAAACCTTTGAAAATCAACGGGTGATGGCTGACGATGACATTGCAGTTTTTGGCAATGGCCTCGTCCACAACTTCTTCCGTGATGTCCAAGCAAATCAAGGCTTTATGTGCCTCAGCGCTGAGGTCGCCAACCTGAAGACCCGCGTTGTCGTAGCTCTCCTGCCATTGCAGTGGCGCCACCTCGGTGATGCAGTTCAAAATGTCTTTTACAAGCATATTTTCAAAATTAGGCTTCAAAATTAGCGAAAAATCCGTAATTTTGACCCCCAGAATGCGAATTTTACTTCTCCCCATAGCGTTAATCCATCATATCATCCTGACTATCAGGCATAAACTTTATGATTGGCACATCCTGAAATCGTGGCGTTTCGATGAGCCGCTGATTTGCGTGGGCAACCTCAACCTTGGCGGGACAGGGAAATCGCCGCACACCGAGTATCTGGCTCGATTGCTGAAAAATGAGTTTAGCGTGGCCATCCTCAGTCGAGGCTACGGCAGGAAAACCAAAGGCTTCAAGCGGGTGGATGCCACCTGCACCTACGAGGATGTGGGCGACGAGCCGCTGCAATATTTCAGGAAATTCCCCGATGTCCGAATTGGCGTCGACGAAGACCGCGTTGAGGGCGTCGAGAAGATACTTTCGGGCTTGGGAATCAACAAAGTCATCCTCTTGGACGACGCTTTCCAGCATCGCCACATCAGGCCGGGATTCAACATCTTACTCACTGAATACGAGCATCTTTACACAAAAGACTTCCTCTTCCCTGCCGGCACTTTGCGCGACCTGAAGTCAGCTGCCAAACGCGCCGACTTCATCGTTGTGAGCAAGTCGCCGAAAGACTTGGACGAGAATAAGAAAAAGGAAATTATCACCCAGCTGAAGCCCCAGCCCGAGCAAACCGTTTTCTTCTCCTATTTGGAATACAACGACTTGCAGCCTTTGAACGCCGTTGCTGAAAGTTTTGATGCCAAAAACGCAGACTCAGCATTACTTTTCTGTGGCATTGCCCATCCCAAACCATTGATTGACAAGCTGAAACAACAATACAAGCATCTTGAAGTGATGACTTTTGCCGATCATCACGCTTTCACCGAAAACGACGTGCAAAGCATTCTCGAACGTTTTGCGCAACTTGAAAGCGAGAAAAAAATCATCATCACCACCGAAAAAGATGCCGCCCGATTGACAAATTCTCCCTATCTTTGTCAATTTGAAACCGCTCCTGTATACGATTTGCCCGTCATCGTGCGTTTTCATGACGAAGCGAAGTTTAACGAAGAAATATTGGACTATGTACGACAAAATCAGAACCACAATTGAATACATCAACCTGAAAACGAGGAATTTCAAGCCTGAAATCGGTGTCGTCCTCGGCTCCGGCCTGGGTGGTTTGGCCCAAGGCATCGCCGTGGAATACGCCATCCCCTACGCCGAGATTCCCAACTTCCCCGTCTCGACCGTGAAGGGCCACAAGGGGCAATTGCTCTTTGGCACCATCGCGGGGCGGCGCGTCGTCTCGATGCAAGGGCGCTTCCACTTCTACGAAGGCTACCCGATGAGTGAAGTCACCTTCCCCATCCGCGTGATGATGCAGTTGGGCATCAAGTTCCTCATTCTCAGCAATGCAGCAGGCGGCTTGAACCCAAGTTTCAAAGTCGGCGACATCATGATCATCACCGACCAAATCCACACCATGCCCAACCCGCTCATCGGGCCGCACGACGACCGTTTTGGAGCCCGCTTCCCCGACATGAGCGAAGCTTACGACAAACGCCTCATCCGCATGGCCGATGACATCGCCCGCGAGAAAGGCATTGAGGTTCAACACGGCGTGTATTGCTCAACCACCGGCCCGACCTACGAAACGCCCGCCGAATGCCGCTACTTCCGCATCATCGGGGCCGACACGATTGGCATGTCGACCACGCCCGAGGTCATCGTGGCGCGACAAGGTGGCCTGCCCGTCTTCGGCCTGAGCATCGTCTCCGACATGGGCAACATCTACGGCGAGGATCATCCCGTGAGCATCACTCACGAGGAAGTCATCAAGGCCGTGCACGCCGTCGAGCCGAAGCTCATCACCCTCATCACGGAACTCATCCGCCGCAGCGCCGAAATCAAGTTCTGATGGCCGTCTACTTCGTCACCGATTTCCATTTGGGCATCCCCTCGCTTGAGGACAGCCACGAGCGCGAAAGGAAACTCTTGCGCTTCTTGGACATGATTCGTCCCGACTGTGAGGAGCTTTACCTGATGGGTGATCTTTTCGACTTCTGGTTTGAATACAAGACCGTGATTCCCAAAGGTTTCGTGAGGCTTCAAGGCAAGTTGGCCGAGTTCACCGATGCAGGCATTCCCGTCCATCTGTTCATCGGCAACCACGATTTGTGGTGTTTTGGCTATTTGCATGACGAATTGGGCATCGAACTGCACCGCGAACCGGTGGTAAAGACGATAAAAGGCAAGAAGTTCTTTTTGGTCCACGGCGACGGCAGAGGTCCAGGCGACCGTGGCTACAAGTTCCTGAAAAAAGTATTCGAGTTCAAGCCTAACCAATGGCTATTCAAGTGGTTGCACCCTGATTTGGGCATTGGTTTGGCCTTGCGTTGGTCGCACAAGCACCGTCTGAAAAAACTCAAGAACGAAGTGGAGCGCGGCTATTACGACGACATCCCCAAAACCCGCCTCTACCAATACGCCCAAGAGCAAGCCCAACTCGACCCGTCGATTGAGTTCTTCGTCTTCGGCCACCAGCACAAGCCCATGCAGTACAAGACTGGCAACCATGCCTTGACCACCGTCGTGGGAAATTGGATTTACGATTTCAGTTATGCGGTGTTTGACGGGGAGACGGTGGAATTGAGGTGGTTTGAGAAATGAAACTATTACAAATTGCAACAGTGGTTACTGTAACACAGGTTGCAATTCGTTTGACACTGTAAAACAACTTTTCCCTAAAACACGGTTGTTTCTGAAGAAATCCCTATCTTTGCAAAAAAATACGCGGCAATGTCTTGGAAAAAGCTCCATATCATTCTCTTGCTGATGGCGACTGTCTTCATGTCGTCGTGCGCCCTCAATAGATTCGTGCCCGAAGGAAAGTGTTTGGTACAGAGCAACAAGGTCACCATCGAGGAGAAAAAGACCGACATCAGCAAGTCGGAGCTGTCGTCATACATCGCCCTAAAGCCTTACAAAGGTCCTTTGCAAACCCGATTTCCGACATGGGTGTGGTATAAGGCGGAGAGAAGACCCAACAGCAAATTCTGGCAATGGATGAACCGCTCGTTCGGCAGGGAGCCCATTTATTACGACGAGGCCGGAGCCAACAAGTCGGCCAACCAAATGACCCGCTATCTCGACAACGTGGGCTATTTCCATTCCAAAGTGAGCCACACTGTGAAGAAAAAGGGTAAACGCGCCAAGGTAACCTACCACGTCTATCCCTCGAATCCATACTATGTCAACAAGATAGACCGCGTCATCGACGACACGCTCATCAAACGCTACATCATGCGCGACAGTGCCAAGTTCGAGCTGAAGGAAGGCGACATCTACAACGCCTACAAACTCAACGACCAACGCGAAGTCATCACCGAGCGGATGAAAAACTCAGGCTATTACTTTTTCAGCCGCGACGACATCTACTACGAGGTGGACAGCAACTTCATGAACCACACGCTAAGCGTCACCATGAAGCTGAAAAACAACGAGTTGGCTTTCAAGAAATACTATATTAACAAGATCAGCATCTATCCCGATTTCTCCATTTTCAGGATGAACGACCGTCCCGTCGACTCCATCACACTCACCCAAGAGGTGGGGCGCCGCAAACGCATCAACCACCTGAATTTCTACTACTTCAACGCGCCAAAAGTGAAGCCGCAGTCCTTCTTGCGCTCGATCCAGATCCTTGAAGGCATGCCCTACAACCAGCGCAGCGTGACCAACACCTACAGGGCCTTGGGCAACTTCCGCCTCTTCAGCAACGTCAACATCGAATTCGACACAGTGAAGCTCGCCTCCGACACGCTCAACCGTCTCGACTGCCGCATCACGATGCAACAAAACGACGTGCATTCCTTCACCCTACAAGGCGAGGGAACCAACTCAGATGGCGACTTGGGCATCAAAGGCAGCTTGGCATATTCCAACAGGAACATCTTCCACGGAGCCGAGACCTTCCAACTCAGCCTTAAGGGCGGCCTTGAGGCACAAAAAATCATCGGCACAGAGGCCTCCGAGAGTGAAAAACGCATTTTCAACACCTGGGAATTGGGCATCACGGCCAGCCTTCTCTTCCCGAAATTCCTAGGGCCTTTCTCATCCATCACATTGGCCCGCGACTACCAACCCACCACTACCATGTCGTTGGGATTCAATGCGCAAACGCGCTACTACTACTCGCGCTACATCACCACGGCCTCCTACAGCTACGACTGGAAAACCAACTATCGGCTCGCCCAAGCCCTTTCACCGCTCTACCTCAACAGCGTGAAAATCGCCAACATCAACCCTATCTTCCAGCAGTATTTGGACAACGAGACGAGCCAAAGGAAAAAGGCACAATACACAAGCCACCTGCTCATGGGCCTGCGCTATTCGTTGACCTACAACACCCAAAGCATCAACAAGTCGGGCAGCTTTTTCTACCTGCGTGCCGACTTCGAGACGAGCGGCAACCTCATCTCGCTATTTAACAAGACCAAAATCGTCTCCACAAACGCCAACGGGCAGCATGAGATCTTCGGCATACCCTACGCCCAATACGTCAGGAGCAGCTTCGACGTCAGGCAACACCTCGACTTAGGTGCCGAGACATGGCTCGTCATGCGCCAATTCGTCGGCATCGGCGTGCCCTACGGCAACTCGCAAGACCTGCCCTTCGAGCGCAGCTTCTACGGCGGCGGCGCCAACGGACTGCGCGGTTGGCTCTACCGCACCGTCGGCCCTGGTGGCTACGTCCCCGTTTCCGACGACATCGAAAAGACCGGCGACTTGCAGTTGGAATTCAACACCGAGCTGCGGTTCCCCGTCTACAACATCATCAATGGGGCTGTGTTCGTCGATGCCGGCAACATCTGGACTTTCCATCCCAACGAGTCGATGCCCAACGCAGAGTTCAAGTTCGACAGCTTCTATAAGCAAATCGCGCTCGACGCCGGCATTGGCATCAGGCTCGACGTCTCGTTCCTCCTGCTCCGTTTCGACATCGCCTACGCCATGCGCAACCCCTACCCCAACGACTCGGGCAGCCATTGGAACTTCGGTAATCTACAAGCCAACAACATCAGGCTGCAAGCCGGTATCGGATACCCCTTCTGAGCCATGCCGACCCGCAGCGAACTATACGGACATTTGGTTCAATCCTTCGGTTTCGAGCCTACCGAAGGACAGGCCACCGTGCTTTACCATTTGGCCGCTTTCCTGCTTTCGCAAAAAGAGAACCCTACCTATATCCTAAGGGGGTATGCCGGCACGGGAAAAACCTCGCTGGTCAAGACTCTGGTGCGCACCTTGCCCTCCATCGGCATGAAACACGTGCTGCTGGCCCCCACGGGAAGAGCCGCCAAGGTGCTGAGCAGCTATACTCGGCAAAACGCCTCGACTATCCACCGCCGCATCTACCAAGCCATGACCTTCCCCGACGGAAGCATCCGCATAGCGAGAGGCGAAAACAAAGCCAAAAACACATTGTTTATCGTCGACGAAGCCTCCATGATTGGCGAACAAAGGGATTTCGGTGGATCGAGCCTCCTCGACGACCTGCTGAGCTACGTCTTTAGTGGCGAAAACTGCCGTCTGCTCCTGATTGGCGACACCGCCCAGCTGCCCCCAGTGGAAAGCCGCGAAAGCCCCGCCCTGGATTGCGAGTACCTGAAATCGGAGTTTCCCGTCACCGCAGCCACCTTCGAGCTGACCGAGGTGAAACGACAAGCCTTAGAATCGGGCATCCTCTATAACGCCACCGACATCAGGCAACTCCTGGGGCAAGACCTTTACGAATACGAACTGCCCATTTTCCACATAGAAGGGTTCGACGACATTAAAAAGATTGAGCCAGAGACCTTTGAGGAGATGCTTCACAACGCATTTGCCAACAGTGCCGAAAACGAGGCCGTCATCGTGTGCAAATCGAACAAAAGAGCCAACCTGTTCAACCAAGCCATCAGGGGAAGGATACTGAACATTGAGGGAGAGATTGCCACTGGTGACAAGCTGATGGTCGTCAAAAACAACTACTACTGGGCTGAAGGCAACCAAGCCATCAGTTTCATCGCCAACGGCGACATGGCCGAAATACGCAAGATCAAGCGCTTCGAGGAAATGTACGGGTTCCGCTTCGCCGACGTGGAATTAGGCTTCACCGACTACCAAGACCAGCCCAACATTGAGGCGAAAATCATTTTAGATACCCTTTACAGCAACAGCCCCTCGCTGACGGAAGAGGAAAACAAACGTCTGTTTGCAGCCATCGAGGAAGACTACATGGACATCCCGAGCCGCCGCGACCGATACAAGGAAATGAAGAAAAATCCATGGTTCAACGCCTTGCAGGTGAAATTCGCATACGCGCTCACCTGCCACAAGACCCAGGGCGGACAATGGGCCACCGTTTTCATCGACTCGTCGTTCAACCAAAAGGAAACGCTCGAAGTGGAAGACCTACGTTGGATTTACACCGCCTTGACCCGGGCGCAGGAACGAGTGTATTTTGTGAATTTCAAGGACGAATTTTTTGGATAAACCCTTAAAACGTTCTTTCCGCGACAACCTAATACGATGTATTGGCCAGGCATGGGTCAAGATACGGTTTTCTGTAACATGAGAAAAGATGCCTACAGCTTCAGGCAACCGATGGGCACCACAAAGATGCCGTCGGGGCGGCGGTAGGCATACTTCATTCACCAAGTTGAGGGTTTTTCATTCACCAAGTTGAGGATTATTTGAGGGTTATCTGAAATAAACCCTCGTAATACCCGTGCCGCCCGTTTCGAGCGAGGCGTCGCAGAAGTGCTCCACCTCGTGCATGTGGCTGAGTTTTTCGCGGATGAGCTTGCGCAGAATGCCGTTGCCTTTACCGTGTAATATGCTCACCTCTTTGATGCTGAGCAACTTGGCTTCATCCAAATACTTGTCGACGATGTCCAAGGCCTCCTCGGCGCGATGTCCGCGCACGTCTAAGGTGAGGTCGAAGTGTTCGGCTTTCTCGCTGAGGTCGGCGGCGATGCCTTTCTGCCAGTTGCGTTGCGTCTTGCGGGCTTCGGCGCGGCTCACCTTGCGGAGCTTGTCGGGGCTGGTGCGCAGGCGGATGCTGTCGAAGAGGATGGTGGCGTCGGTGTCGCTGATGGCAAGGATTTCGCCCACCACCTGCATGTCGTCGATGCAGACGGTGTCGCCCACCTTCAAGACGGCCTCGGCCTCTTCATTTTTCTTCTGTTCGGCCACTTCCTTGGCCTTTTTCGCGATTTCCTCTTTGGTCTTTTCAAGGTTTTGGCGTATCTCTTTGGTCTTGGTCTTCTCGGCTTGCGCCTCCTTGATTTCGCGGATGGTGCGCTCAATTTGGCTGTTGGCCTTCTGGATCAGCTCTTGTGCCTCGGCTGCCGCATCGCGCATGAGTTGTTTCTTCTTGCCTTCGAGTTCGGCGAGCAGGCCTTTGTATTTCTCCACCACCTCGGTGAGCAACTGGTCGGCAATGCGCAGGTCTTGTTCTTTCTTGCGGATGGCTTTCTTGTCGACTTCGAGCTGTTGCAGCTGCTTCT
>CAMKAR010000077.1 GCA_946410535.1 uncultured Bacteroidales bacterium | reverse complement strand
CGCAATGCCATCCTGAAAACCTACATGGACTTCGTGGAAAAAGAAGCCGATGGCGACAAGGTGGCCTCCAAGATTTTCGACGGCGACGACTTCCGTTTCTACAACGTCACCATCGAGCGGCCTTTGCGCTTGAAGAGCCAGTTCAACGCCCTGAAAATTGATGAGTTGCTTTACGACAATGGCGAACTCGAACTTTCAAAATGGCTGTATCAGACTTACGGCAATCAAGTGTTTGAAGGCTTGGATGCTGAAATCCCGAACATCAAGGAGTATTTGAACGACAACGAGATGAAGCTGACCGACAAGAAGCTGGCGAAACTCATCAGCGTCAAGGAATGGCAGAGCCGCCGCGAGTTGATGGAGGCCGCCAAACAACTCATGCATGCCATCGGCACGGAAGTCTTCATGGATTTCAATCTGTTTGTCGCCAAGATTGAGGCTGCGGCCAAGGCGTTGAAGATGGACGTGAAAGGCAACAAGTTGAACGTCATCGCCCGTGCCATGTCGGTGACCGACCCCGAAGCCGCTCCCGTCGTCAAGAAGCAACACAAGGTTGGCAGCAAGGAGGTGGAGAAACTGCTGGCCACTTTTGGTGTGGACGAAAAGCGCCTGTCGGACTACGGCTATTATCCTGGCGAGAAGGGAAGTTATGTGTGTCAATATGTTGAATATGAAAGCGACAGCGACTTGCGCGACACGGAGAAGATTCCCGTGAAGGAAGACATCTACGAATACTTCCAGCGCGAGGTGCGTCCCTATGTGGCCGATGCTTGGATCAACCTTCCACCGACCAAGATAGGCTGCGAAATCTCGTTCAACAAGTATTTCTACAAGCCCGTTCCGTTGCGCACCTTGGAAGAGAACGAGCGCGACATCCTCGAACTCGACCGCCAGAGCCAAGGGTTTATACAGTCACTGTTTAATCTGATGTGATATGGCCAAAAACACAGAACCAACATACGTTCCGCCGTTTACGATAACTGACGAAATCACGACACTTGTTGCAGAGATTGCCGAAAAAGTGGGTCATCTTACTGCCTCAGCCGAGCAACTGCCCACACCACAGTTACGTAGGGAAAACCGTATTAAGACCATCCAGTCGTCGCTGGCTATCGAGAACAATTCGTTATCGGTGGATCAAGTGACCGCCATCGTGGAAGGCAAGCGTGTACTTGGCGCACCAAACGAGATACAGGAGGTGAAAAACGCAATTGGTGCCTACGAATTGATGTTGGAACTGAATCCATATAAGGAGAAAGATATGCTGAAGGCCCATAAACTGATGATGACTGACCTTGTTCGTGAATGTGGACGCTTTCGTTCAGGGGGCGTTGGCGTGTTTAACGGCGAGGTGTGCATCCACATGGCACCACCTGCCCAACGAGTACCACTGCTTATTGGCGAATTGCTTGACTGGGTGAAAACCACAAAAACTCACCCGCTCATCAGTTCGTGTGTGTTCCATTATGAATTTGAGTTTATCCATCCATTTGCCGACGGCAATGGACGCTTGGGGCGAATGTGGCAAACCTTGCTTCTGATGCAATGGAAACCCATCTTCGCATGGATACCGGTGGAAACCATTGTCAAGGAACACCAACAGGAATATTATGCCGCCATTATGAAAAGCGACCATGAGGCATCAAGTACACCGTTCATCGTTTTCATGCTGGGTTGTCTGAAGGAAGCGTTGGATGAAATGATGGAAAGTAACCAGAAAAGTAACCAGAAAAGTAACCAGAAAATTGTTGCAGTCATGCGGCAGAATCCATCTGTTACCATTAGGGAGTTGCAAGGCATCACGGGGCTTTCGGAAAGCGGGGTAAAGAAAAACATACGCCAACTTCAGGCAGATGGCATCATACAGCGTGTGGGCGGAGCAAAAGGTGGACATTGGGAAGTTTTACAAATGATTTAGTCTTATGCAACGATACGATTCATACAAGCCCAGCGGCGTGAAATGGCTCGGCGAGATTCCGAGTCGCCGGGGAACAAAAACCGACTTAAGATGACAAAAGAAACAACAAATAATTTCGACAGGCTGGTTAGCAACATAACCAGTGTGCAAGACGTGTTGCAAACCCAAGCGGCACATGCCATCAATCTGGCATTGACGACTCGTAACTGGTTGATTGGGTATTATATCGTTGAATACGAGCAGAATGGAGAAGACAGAGCTCAGTATGGCGAACAGCTGTTGAAAAAACTGGCAAAACGTCTTGAGCGAAAAGGATTGGGAGAACGTCGTCTTTATGAATTTCGGCAAATGTATTCCACGTATCCGAATCTTGCCATGGAAGTGGTCGCTTATCTTCATGGGTCGAACACTAACATTTTGCGGTCAGCAACCGCAAAATTACAGATAGAGAGTGGCGGGAGCGAAAAATTGCGGTCGGCAACCGCCAAATTGTCGGAAAACACAGAAGCATGGGCTACGCCCCCCAACAAACTCTTTTCGCGGCTTTCGGCGACTCATTTGATTTTGCTTTCAGGCATCCCAGAACCTTTGAAACGTGCGTTCTACGAGCAAGAAGCCATAAGAGGCTGCTGGACTGTGAAAGAGCTCGACCGACAAGTGTCGTCGTTGTATTACGAACGTATGGGCCTCTCGAAAAACAAGAAAGCCTTGCAGAAGCAGTTGGCCGAAAACAATCGCTCACTTGTTCCCAGCGACATCATTCGCAATCCAGTAACACTTGAGTTTCTCGGATTGCAGTCCCAAGATGTGTTTACCGAAACCAAACTTGAATCGGCCATCCTCAACCATTTGCAACATTTCTTGTTGGAAATGGGTACGGGGTTTTGTTTTGAGGCTCGGCAGAAACGCATCCTTGTAGACCACGATTATTTCAAGGCTGATTTGGTTTTTTACCACCGAATCTTAAAATGCCATGTGATTGTGGATTTGAAGATTGACCGTTTCCGGCACGAATACGCCTCGCAACTCAATCTCTATCTCAATTATTACAAGCACGAGGTCATGCAACATGACGACAATCCTCCGATAGGAATTCTGCTTTGCACCGATTATGGCGAAACCACCGTGAAATATGCTATCGAAGGCCTGTCGCAGAATTTGTTTGTGAGCAAATACAAACTTCAACTGCCTTCGGAAGATGAGATACGCGATTACTTGTTGGCGAATTTCTCAGAAGAAGACTACAAACAAAACGACCAACCATGAACCGATACCCATCATACAAACCCAGCGGCGTGAAATGGCTCGGCGAGATTCCGAGTCATTGGGAAGTGATTAAAACATCACACCTTTTTTCGCATATTGGAAGTGGAACCACTCCCAAAAGTGGCAGTGAAGAGTATTATACAGAGGAAGGTTTTCCCTTTTTACAAACAGGTGATTTAAATGATAGTTACATAATTGAAACTTCAAAGAAGATAACAGAAAAAGCACTTAGAGAAACGAACTTAACTATTTATCCCCAAGGTTCTTTAATAATTGCAATGTATGGAGCAACTATTGGAAAACTTGGGATATTGAGTATTGACACGACTGTTAACCAAGCTTGTTGTGTATTACCTAAGTCACCTAAAATTGACACAAAATTTGCGTTTTATGCTTATTTAGCTGCAAGAACCGACTTAATATTTCAATCTAAAGGTGGCGGTCAACCTAACATTAGCCAAGATACGATAAAAAACGAGCGTGTCCCTGTTCCTTCATCCGCCGAGCAATCTGCCATAGCCGCCTATCTCGACACCGTCACCGCGAAGATTGACGCCGCCATAGCGCAGCAGCAGAAGATGATCGACCTCTTGAACGAGCGCAAGCAAATCATCATCAACCGCGCCGTAACCCGAGGCCTCAACCCCAACGCCCGCATGAAGGACAGCGGCGTGGAATGGATCGGGGAGGTGCCGGAACATTGGGAGGTGAGGAGATTGGGCTCGTTAGGCGAATTTTCCAAGGGAGGTAACATTTCAAGAGATGATTTGCAAGAGTATGGCAAATGTGCAATCCTATACGGTGATATTTACACAAAATATAATATCCAAACTTCAATAGCTAAAAACCATATCTCTGAGAAAACCGCGAAAAGGTCAGTGAGAATTACTAAAGGTGATGTGCTAATGACAGGTTCAGGAGAAACAAAAGAAGATATTGGAAAAACAATTGTTTATCTTGGAGATGAGGCTTTTATTGGTGGTGATGTGATTTTGTTTAGGCAACAAAACAATGACAGTACTTTTTTGTCTTATGCTTTAAATAGTCAATATGCAAAGGATTACCGTTACAAGGAATCAAAAGGCGAAATCATTGTTCACATTTATGCCAGTTCCTTGAAAAGATTGTTTTTGGCATTGCCACCTATAGAAGAACAAATCAAAGTGGTGAAATATCTTGATGGTCAAATTGATTCTATTGATAGTGAAATAGAAGTGATAAACAATCAAATCTCCCTCCTTCAGGAGCGGAAGCAGATCATCATCAATGAAGTGGTGACGGGAAAGGTGAAGGTGGTGTGAATGATAAATTGTTGTAGTTTTGCAAAAATGAACAGGCCATGACAGAACAAGAATTACTAAAAGCTATAAGATGTGGTGAGACCAGCACCATACAGTTCAAAGAACAATTCACCACAACACGCGGCGAACTGATGAATATCCCGCAAGAGGAACTTCTGAAGAATATGCATGTTCTGTCGGCTTCGGGCCAACTCACTCTTGCCGGTCTGATGTTTTTCGGAAAGAATCCACAGCGGTTCTGCTCATGTTTCAATATAAAGGCGGTGGCGTTTTATGGTAACGACCTCGGCGGTTCGGAATATCGCGACAGCAAAGACATTGACGGCACGATTCCTGAACTGTTTGAGCAAGGAATGGCCTTTTTGAAGTCGAATCTGCATAGTGTGCAGGCAGGCCAGTCTTTCAATTCAGTCGGAAAATTGGAAATAGCTGAAATAGTTTTGGAAGAACTGTTGCAAAACGCTTTGGTACATCGCGATTATATTTGGCAAGCCCCCATTCGTATCTTTGTGTTCGACAATCGAGTTGAAATCATCAATCCAGGCTGCTTACCCTCTGGGCTAACGGTCGAAGCCATTAAGAGCGGACGTACCTATCGGCGAAATCCAACAATTGCCGACTTTTGCTCCAAAATAATGAGATACAGGGGGATAGGTTCTGGTATCGCAAGAGTAATGCGAGAAAATGAGCATATTGAACTAAACAGCGATGAAAGCGGCAACCAGTTTAGAGCGGTTGTTTACAGAGATGCTCATGTGGCAGAAAGTGCTGTTTCCACAAAAGGCACAACGCTTTTGTTGAAGACCTCTGAAAAAATCTTAACGATGATTGCTGAAAACCCAACTGTGACTATTCGGGAGATGGCTGAAAGAATTGGTTTGTCTCGGCGGGCCATTGAAGAACAGATGAAGAACTTGAAAAAGAACGGAGTCGTAAAAAGGGTCGGCTCCTTGAAAAACGGGCAGTGGCTTATAGTGGAATAAACTGTGGAATAAACTGTGGAATAAACTGTGGAATAAAATAGTATGAACACCAGCAAAACCAACGAACAAGCCTTCGAGGCACTGATAGAGAAAGCCTTGGTAGGCAGCACCCACGAGGAACGCTCGGCCAATGGGCAGAACGATGTGGACACCCAGTCGCCCGATGCGCAACAATACTATTGGGGCCAGCCCAAGGACATGGACAAGAAACTGGCCATTGACCTGCGGCGGCTCTGGGCTTTCCTCGAAAGCACACAACACAACGTGCTGAACGAATACAAGGGCAAGGACCTGAAAAGCGAACTGCCCAAGCGCATCTCGAAGGACATCGAGACCTTCGGTGTCATCAAGGTGCTGCGCGAAGGCGTGGATGTTGACAACATCCATCTTTCGCTGTTCTATCCCCAACCTTCGGCTGCCGATAGCGAGCTTTCCAAACTGAAATACGCCCAAAACCAGTTCTCGCTCACCCGCCAGCAGACATTCTCGGTCGCCAACCCGGGTCTGGAAATCGATATGGTGCTGTTTGTCAACGGTTTGCCTGTGTTCACCTTCGAACTGAAGAACCCTTGGACCCACCAAACCGCCAAATACGACGGGCAAAAGCAATACAAGTCAACGGAGCGAAACCCCAAGGAAACCTTGCTCAACTTCGGACGTTGCCTTGCGCACTTCACCATGGACAAGGATGAGGTGTTTTTCACCACGAGACTCAACTTGGATAAGACCTATTTCATGCCTTTCAACAAAGGTCTGCCCAACGGCCAAGGCGCGGGCAATCCCGTGAATGCCGAGGGTGGCTACAAGACCGCGTATATGTGGGAACAAATCCTGCAAAAGGACACCGTAGCCGACATCATCATGAACTACGTCTGCTTTGACTACGACGAAGCCAAGACCCAGAAGAAGGTGCCACACATCATGAAGAACGCCAAGAAACTCATTTTTCCGCGCTATCATCAGTTGGATGTAGTGAGCAAGTTGGTGGATGACGTGGCTGAAAAGGGAGTGGGGAAGACCTATCTCATCCAACATTCAGCTGGGTCGGGAAAATCCAATTCGCTCACTTGGTTGGCCTACAAGCTCATCAAGACCTGTCCTAATACGATGGATGCGGTGAGAGCCAAAGCCCTGGATGCGCCTTTGTTCAACTCGGTCATCGTAGTCACCGACCGTCGCCTGCTCGACAAGCAGATTTCCGACAACATCAAGATGTTCGGCCAAAGCGCCAAAATCGTGGCTCATGCCGACACCTCAAAGGATTTGAAGGAAGCCATTGAGAATAACAAACGCATTATCATCACCACGATACAGAAGTTCCCCTTCATCTGCGATGCCATCAGCGACGTGAGCGACCACAACTTTGCTGTCATCATCGATGAGGCCCACAGCTCGCAATCGGGTATAGCTGCCGACAAGCTCAATGCCACGGTGCAAAAAGACGCCGACACCGACGGCAGCGACACCGAAGCCTTGTTGGAAAAACTGATGAAAGACCGCAAGATGAGCACCAACTGCTCTTATTTTGCGTTCACAGCAACGCCGAAACGAGAAACACTGGAGCGTTTTGGTAGCGAGGACGCCGAAGGCAAATTCCATCCATACCATCTCTACAGCATGAAACAAGCCATCGAGGAAGGATTCATCCTTGACGTGCTGACCAACTATACCACCTATCGTAGCTATTACGAACTCACCAAGAGCATCGAGGACAACCCCGAATACAACAACGAGCGGGCGCAGAAAAAGCTGAGGAGCGCCGTTGAGCGTGACCCGCAAACCATCGCTGCCAAGGCCGAGGTGATGTTGGCGCATTTCGACGCAAAAGTTTTCCGCAGCCACAAGTTGAAAGGCAAGGCCAAGGCCATGGTGGTGACCAAGGACATTGAGTGTGCCATCAAATACTATTGGGCATTGAACAGAATCGTCAATGAGAAAGGCTTGCCTTACAATATATTGATTGCCTTCAGCGGTGAAAAACGGATGCAAACGATGTCGGTTTCGGGATCGTCGCAAACAAATGGAATGGGTTATAGCTATGCGGCAGAGTCTACGGGTAGGTTTATGGATTACACGGAAGCGGGAATGAATGGCTTTCCTGACTCACAGACGGCAGAGAGATTCGATACTGACGACAACCGAATTTTGGTGGTCGCCAATAAGTACCTTACGGGCTTCGACCAGCCCAAGCTCTGTGCCATGTATGTCGACAAGCCTTTGGCTGGAGTGTTGGCCGTTCAGGCTCTTTCGCGTCTCAACCGTTCGGCCCCCGACTTGGGCAAGTTGAGTGAAGATCTGTTTATCCTTGATTTCTATAACACCCAAGATGATATCAAGGAGGCTTTTGACCCGTTCTACACCTCTACGACTTTGTCGGAAGCCACTGATGTCAACATCCTGCATGAGCTAAAGAGCACTTTGCTCTCGTTTGGCGTTTTCGATATGGAAGAGGTCGACGCGTTCATCGAATTATACATCCATGGTGCCAATGCCGACCAATGGACGCCCATCATTGACGAAGCAGCCGACCGTTTCAACCTTGAGATTGATTGGCCCGAAAACGGCAAGGCTGATTTCAAGATGAAGTGCAAACAGTTTGTGAAGATTTATTCGCGGGTGGCTGCCATCATGCCCTTCGAGATGAAGGAATGGGAAAAGCTGTTTTGGTTCCTACGTTATCTCATTCCTGGCTTGCATGTGACCAACAACGGCGATGACGGGTTGAAGGACTTGTTGGATTCGGTGGATTTGAACACTTATGGACTGCGCCGCACCGCTTTGAACGAGGCCGTTACCTTGGATGCCGGCGAGACCACCATCGACCCGTTGAAACCAACGATGGTCAACGCGGGTTCGGAGGAGGAAGTCAAAGACCCCTTGGATGAGATATTGAAAGAGTTCAACCAACGGTGGTTTAACGGTTGGGATGCCACGCCCGATGACCAGAAAATGAAGATGATAAGCGTTGCGCAAGCGGTGGCTGAAGACGAAGACTACAAATCGCTGGTGGTGGGCAATCCCGACCAGCAAGCCGTGGATGCACTCATGGTGCAAATCATCGACCGTATCATCCGCAAAAAGCGCAAGGGCGACATGTCGTTATACAAAGAGTACCAGCAAAACGAAGGT
>CAMKAR010000076.1 GCA_946410535.1 uncultured Bacteroidales bacterium | reverse complement strand
GGAATAGGTTGCTTTCATATTTAGTTGTTCAGATATTTAGTTGTTTAGTTATTCAGTTGTCGCTTCGCGTCATTGCGAGGAGGCACGACGAAGCAATCCAGAGAAAGAGTTTTGTTTCTGGATTGCTTCGTTCCTCGCAATGACGCAAAGCGTGTTCATATCATTCTACTTTTATTTTCATCCCATCATAAGCGAGCATCATGCCTTCGGGAAGCTCGCGGTTGACGTCGGCGGCGAGGCCCATGCTGTGGCTGCAATGCGTGAACCATGTCTTCTTCGCCCCCACCCTTCTTGATATTTCAATCGCCTCGTCCAACGTGAGATGCGAATAGTGCTTTTTCTTTTGCAACGCCTCAATAATCAGGTATTCAACACCTTGCAGTTTTTCAATTGCCTCCTCCGAAATCTCGCTCAAATCGGTGACATAGGCGAAATTGCCGATGCGGAAAGCGTAGCAAGTCAGCGTGAAATGCTTCAGTTTTATTGGCTCGATATGCAGGTCGCCAAGGTCGAAAGGCGTTTCGTCGAGGCGGCGGATGTCGTAAGTGGGAGCCCCAGGATAGGGATGTTCATCAAAAGCGTAGGAATACTCGCGCTTGATTTCGGGAAGCGCCGTATCGGCCACATAGATCGTCATGGGCTTTTTTTGCATAAAAATATACGGGCGCAAATCGTCGAGGCCGCCAATGTGGTCCTTGTGTTCGTGCGAAATCAGCACGGCATCGAGCTTGGTGACATTCTCGCGCAACATCTGCTGACGGAAGTCGGGACCAGCGTCGACCGTCAAGGTGACTTCGTCAGTCTGTATGAGTATGGAAGTTCGCAATCTTTTGTCGCGCGGGTCTTGCGACCGACACACGGGACAAGTGCACCCAATGACCGGCACACCTTGCGAGGTTCCACTACCTAAAATTGTGACAATCATATTTTTATATCCTTCAAGCATCTTCACGATGCCTCCTTTGATTTCAACTGCAAAATTAGCGATTTTGGACAAATTTTCGTGCTATCTCACAGAAAATACCTACATTTGCGGCATGAATTTTTCATCCTACCTAAGAAATAGGGCCTTAAATCGCGCTTTGGAGCAATTCCTCGCGGAGAAACCGATGGTGAAAATGCCTAATCTCCAGCGGATTAACTCCATATTGATTATCTTGGACGAGCCCGACAAGGGCATCGTCAAAAACATTGAGAGCAGCGTGAAAGGCTTGTTTGGTGCCAACCGTTGCGGCTTCGTCATCCTCTGCAGTCAGATGTCGGACACCATCCTTCAAAGCGACCTCTACACTGAGATTACGCCCAAGGACTTCGGTTTCATGAGCGTCTTGAAGCCTGACAAGCACGAGTTCATCAAGAAGCTGCCATATAGCAGCATTCTCATCAATATGGCCGCAAAAAACGCCGACATCAGCGACTATCTTTGCACCTTGCCGAAGTCTGATTTCAGGATTTGCTTCCATCAGAGCAAACATCAACAAATCTATGACTTGATCATAGAGAACCCGCGCGCCACCGACCCTGTTTCTAACGTTCACGTCCTTCACAATTACCTGAAAGCCTTGGTAGGACCACCACCCACAAATCCCTATTGAAATGAAGCAAAATCCATTTAAAGGTACAGGCGTCGCATTGGTGACACCTTTCAAAACTGACTTTTCGGTCGACGTCGAGGCTTTGATTCGCATCGTCAACCACGTCATCGACAACGGAGCCGACTTCTTGGTCGTCCTCGGCACCACGTCAGAGGCCCCTACCCTCACCAATGAAGAGAAAAATCTGGTTATCAGCACTATATTAAAGGCCAACGCAGGCCGTTTGCCCATCTTGCTCGGCATGGGCGGCAACAACACGCAAGCCGTCGTTGAGGCTGTCAAAGCACAAGACTTCGCGGGCATTGATGGCATTTTGAGCGTCGTACCTTATTATAACAAGCCCAACCAACGTGGCATAAAAGCCCACTTCGAGGCCATTGCCGATGCGAGCCCCATGCCCGTGGTGGTCTATAACGTGCCAGGTCGCGTTGGGGTCAACCTGCAAGCCGCCACCTGCGTGGAATTGGCAAAACATCCCAACATCATTGCGGTGAAAGAAGCCTCGGGCAACTTGCAGCAAATCATGGAGATATTGCGCGACAAGCCTGCTGACTTCGACGTGCTTTCGGGCGACGACGGCATCACCCAACCCCTGATGGCCCTCGGAGCCACGGGAGTGATTTCGGTGGCCGCCAACGCCTACACGAGCCAATTCAGCCGAATGATGAAGGCACAAAAAGAAGGCAAGACCGACGAAGCCTTGCGCCTGCATTACGCCATGTTGCGCATGAACCAACTCATTTTCGCCGATGGCAACCCAGCGGGCATCAAATGCCTGATGAGCCATATCGGACTGTGCAAGAATGTTTTGCGCCTGCCTTTGGTCACGGCCAACGAAAAAGTCGAAAACGATATCATTGAAGAATGGAAAAATATAAAAGACAAATAAAATGAAAACTTTACGCAATTTTATCCTTTCGCTCGCCGTCATCGCTTGCGGCAGCCTGTTTGCCCAAGAAAGCCAAAAAGACCTTGAGCAACTGATGAAGAACCGTGGGGAGTATTATTTTAGCCTCACCGTTCAGAAACCCACTGAAATCCAAGCCATCAGCGACCTTTGCTCCGTTGACGGCACCGATGGCAAGACTGTCGTTGCCTATGCCAACCAAAGCGAGTTCGACAACCTGCTCAGAAAGGGCTACCGACCCACTTTGATGACTCCGCCTTCGATGCGCGAACAACCTTTGATGCACGATGCCTCTCGCGCCACATACGACTGGGACTCGTACCTCACCTATGGTGAATACGAAACCATGATGCAACAATTCGCCACCGACCATCCCGACCGCTGCACCTACCTTGAGCTCGGCACGCTGGCCAGTGGCCGCAAGATGATGGGTGTGCGCCTTGGTCGCGGCGAGACCGACGGCAAGCCCAAGTTCCTCTACACCTCGACCATGCACGGCGACGAAGTGACCGGCATGATCCTCATGCTGCGCCTCATCGACGAGTTCTGCACCAGCGATGAGAAGCGCATCACCGACATTTTGGACTATGTCGACCTCTTCATCTTCCCTTGCACCAACCCCGACGGCACCTATCATGGCGGCAACAACAGCGTTTATGGTGCCACGCGCTACAATGCCCACAACATCGACCTCAACCGCCACTTCCCCGACTTTGACGACGGCCCGCACCCCGACGGACAATCCTATTACCAAGACGAGTGCCAATGGATGATGGACATTGCACAGGAACACCTCTTCACGATGAGTGCCAACTACCATGGCGGCTCCGAGGTGATGAACTATCCCTGGGACACCTACCAGCCCCTCCATGCCGACGACGCCTGGTGGCAATTGGTTTGCCACGAATATGCCGACCTCACGCATGAAGTCAGTACGAACTACATGAACCAATACAACAACGGCATCATCAATGGATACTCGTGGTACACCATCAACGGAAGCCGTCAAGACTATATGAATTATTACGCACAATGCCGCGAAGTGACCATCGAATGCTCCAACGACAAGACTCCTAACGCCTCGCAACTGCCCAATTTCTGGAACTACAACCACAACAGCATGTTGGCCTACATCGAGCAAGTCCTTAACGGAGTGCAAGGAACCGTCACCGACAGCATCACCGGTGAGCCTATCAGCGGTGCCTTGGTGACTGTCAGCGGCCACGACCATCACGGTTCGGAAGTGAGTTCTCACGCTGCTGGCGACTTCTACCGACCCATCAAAGGCGGCAACTACACCTTCATTATCAGCAAGGACGGCTATTGCCCGAAAATCTTTGACGTGACCATTGCCGACGGAGAAACGCAACATTTTGACATCCAGCTCGTCCCCGGCAGCTGCATGGTGCCTTCATTCAGCGCATCGGCCACGCAAGTCGCCCTCGGCGGCAGCGTCAACTTCACTGACGGTTCGTTTGGCGACATCGTTGGCTGGAGCTGGACCTTCGAAGGCGGCACGCCTGCTACATCCAACCAGCAGAATCCCACCGTCACCTACAACGAAGCCGGCGACTTCGATGTGACACTCACCATCACCGATGCCAACGGCGACAGTGAGACTTTGACCCGCGAGAACTACATCCATGTGCGCGAGGCCTACAACATGCAGAACGGCAACGTGGAGACCTGCAACGCTCTGTTCTATGACGATGGCGGCGCCAACAGCAACTATACCAACAACAAAGACTACACCATGACTTTCAGGCCCGCCACGGAAGGAAGCATGATTCAAGTCGACTTCACCGAATTCAGCACGGAGAGCGGCTGGGACTTCCTTTACGTTTATGACGGCACATCGGTGCAACCCGACACTCAGATTGGAAGATACAGTGGAAGCGACTCACCCGGCACCATCACCGCCACCAATGAAGAAGGCGCCTTGACATTCCATTTCGTTTCTGACCAAAACACCACATCTTCAGGCTGGGCAGCCACCATCAGCTGCGTGGGCAGTTACGAGCCGATGATCATTGGCGTCACTGCCAACCCGACAGAAATCAACGAAGGCGAAAGCTCGCAACTTGAAGCCATCGTGATGGGCGGCGCAGGCAACTACACCTATCTCTGGGAACCCGCCGAGACTCTCGACGACCCGACGAGCTGCTGCCCCATTGCCACTCCCGTCGATCAAGAAACCACATACAAAGTGGTGGTGACCGATGCCGATGGCAACACCATTGATGACGAAGTTACCGTCACCATCCGCAATTGGTCGGTCGACGAAAATGGCGGTTCTTGGACAGTTTATCCCAACCCTAACCAAGGTAGCTTCACTATCACGACCCAAGGAGAATTCCAATATGTCATATTCAACAGCCTTGGCCAGCAAGTCATGTCGGGCAAGGCCAACGGAAAGGCTCAAATCGAAGCGCAAAGCCTCAACCAAGGCGTTTACTTCCTCCACCTCAACGGAGAGCACGGAAGCATGGTTGAAAAAATCGTCATCGAATAATACCACACCGACGAACCAAAGACGCAGGGCAACAAAAACATGTCCTGCGTCTTTTTTTGGATAATAAAAACAGAAAAACGAGCGTTGATAACCGAAAAATGAGTAATTTTGCAGCCCGATGAAAAACAGGTTTTTGATATTGGCACTTTTGGCACTTGCAGGCTTCGCTTCGTGCAACGACTTCAACCGATTGGTGAAAAGCACCGACAACGAGGCGAAATACGAGGTGGCCGTTGACTATTACGAGCGCGGCGACTACAACCATGCCTTGCAACTGTTCGACCTTTTGCAGGCCTCGTTCCGCAACACACCCCGTGGAGAAGACATCACCTACAAGACCGCATTGTGCTACTATTATCAAGACGACTATGACATCGCTTCGTATTACTTCAACAGGTTCACGCAGTCCTATCCCTTCTCGCGCAACGCCGAGAAAGCCGCCTTCATGCAGGCCTATTGCAGCTACCTGCTCTCGCCCGAGTCGGGGCTTGACCAAACCAACACCTTTGACGCCATCAAGCAACTGAAGGCATTCGAGGAACGCTATCCCAAGAGCGACAGCCTCACGCGGGTGCACGAACTGATGACCGACCTCAACGAGAAGCTGGAAGAGAAAGACTACAACGTGTGCCGCCTCTTCTACCGCATGGAAAACTACAGCGCGGCCATCACCTCGTTTGAGAACATGCTGAAGAAATACCCCAACACGACGCACCGCGAGGAAATCCTCTTCGACATGGCCAAGACCTACTATGACTTTGCCGAAAACAGCGTCGCCGACAAGCAAAGGGAACGCTACGAATCGTGCGTCGAGCAGTGCAACACCCTCTCCTACCTCTATCCAGGGAGCAAGTACCTGACCGATGCCAACAATATCGCAACCAAAGCAAGAAAGAAATTAGAAAACATCAAATAACCATGGATTTCAAGAAAATCAAGACCGAGACGACGGTTGTCACCCGTCAGAAAGACCAGTTCTACAAAGGCACCGGCAACATCTACGAGACCGTAGCCATCCTATCCATCAGGGCCAACCAGATTGCCTCAGAAATGAAGGCCGAACTCAACGAGAAGATCGAGTCGTTTGCCGCAGCCACCAACGACAGCTTGGAGGAAGTGTTCGAGAACAAGGAACAAATCGAAATCGCCAAGTTCTACGAGCGCCTGCCCAAGCCCACGCTGATTGCCATCCACGAGTTCCTGCACGACAAGATCTATTTCCGCAATCCCGCCAAGGAGACCCAGGACGCTTTCTGATTGATTCACACGAAAGAGGGAGAAGCCATGAAACGAGCCATTGCCACACTACTCATCGTCTTCGCCTGCCTTTTGGGGACAATGCCCATGCAGGCTCAAGAACTACAATGCGACGTGCGCGTCAATTCCAACAAGGTGGCTGGTAGCGACAAGACCATCTACCAGAACCTGCAGTCCTCCCTGTATGAATTCATCAACAACACGAAATTCACCGAAATCAACTTCAGGCAGGCCGAGAAAATCGAATGCTCGATGCTCATCGACGTGAGCAGCCGCGAAGGCAACTACTTCACCGCCGAGATCAGCATCGCGCTGCGCCGTCCCGTCTTCAAGTCGAACTACAGCACACCGATGTTCAACTACATCGACCGCAAGTTCATCTTCGAATACATGGACGGACAGCCGCTCGACTTCAACCCCAACAGCTACGTCTCGAACCTCACGAGCACCATCGGGTTTTACGTCTACCTCATGCTTGGCCTCGATTTCGACTCGTTCTCGCCCAACGGCGGCGACCCGTTCTTCGCCATCGCGGAAACCATCGCCCAGTCGGTGCCCCAAGAAGTGGGAAGCGACAATGGCGGCTGGAGCAGCACAGGACGACAAAACCGCTACGCCATCATCAGCGACATCAACAACTCGTCGTACCAACCCCTGCGCCAGTTCCTTTACGACTACCACCGCAGCGGCCTCGACGTGATGGCCGAGCACCCCGATCAAGGCCGTGAAGCGATACTCAACGCACTCGTCAACCTGCAAAACGTCTACGAGCGCAACTCCATGTGCTATTTCCTACAGCTCATTACCGAGTGCAAACGCGACGAGATTATCCAAATCTTCTCGCAAGGCGAGATGAAAATCCGCACCGAGGCCTCCAACATCATGAAGACCATCGACCCGTCGCAGTCGACGCGCTACGACGAAATGCTTCAAAACAAGGGAAAGTAATCCTTATCATGCTTAAGCAATTGCACATCAGCAATTACGCCTTGATTGACGAACTGGATGTCGGTTTCAATCAAGGTTTCAACGTCATCACGGGTGAGACCGGCGCAGGCAAGTCGATCTTGCTCGGTGCCTTAGGCTTTGCCTTGGGCGACCGTGCCGACACAGGCGTGCTCTACGACAAAGACAAAAAATGCGTCGTGGAAGCCCATTTTGAGCTTGGCAACAATGATTTATCGACACTTTTCGAGCAAAACGACCTCGACTTTGAACACGATTGCATCTTTCGCCGCGAACTCAGTCCACAGAAAAAAAGCCGCGCGTTCATCAACGACACGCCCGTCGCGCTGCAAACGATGAAAGAAATTGGCAGCCAATTGGTTGACATCCATTCGCAACACGACTCCCTCCTACTCACCGATACAGATTTCCAGTTGAAACTATTGGACGAGATTTCGCAAAACGGCGAGATTTTGGCCCAATATCAAACCGAATACGGACACTATAACAGCCTCAAACGGAAACTGAACGAGTTGAAGGAGATGGCAACCAAGAACGCTGCCGAAAACGACTACCTGAAGTTCCAGCTTGACGAACTCGACAAGGCCGACCTCAAGGAAGGCGAATATGCCGACATCGAACAGACCCTCGGCGTGATGGAGAATGCCGAGGAAATCAAGACCTTGCTCGTCACCGCCAACAACTTGATGGAAGACTCGGAGACGGCAATCTTGGGCCAATGCAATGAGTTGTCCTCCACCCTGTCGCGCCTCAAGCGCCTCTTGCCCGACACAGAAAGCCTTCAGGAGCGCGTCGAGACCCTGAAAGTCGAGCTGAAAGACATCGCCTACGAGCTGCGTCGCCACGAAGGCGACACCCAATTCGACGAGGGGCAGCTGCAAAGCCTCCAAGAGCGCTACGACCTGATCAGCCGCCTGATGATGAAGCACCGCGTCAAGGAGTATGACGAGCTCATCACACTTAGAGACAGTCTGAAAGAAAAGGTGAACGCCTTTGAGAACATCGACGAGACCATCTCAAAGGTAGAGAAAGAACTGAAAGAAAGCGAAAAGCGCCTTTCAGATTTGGCCAATGCCTTGCATGGCAAGCGTTGTGAGGCCGCTACGGCGTTCGGTGAAAAAGTCAAATCATTGGTTCAGCAGCTGGCCATGCCCTTCGCGCAGTTCCAAGTCAGTGTGGAAAAACAAGATGACTTTGGCAGCAAAGGCAGCGATGCCATCCGTTTCCTCTTCTCTGCCAACAAAGGCATTGCCGTCGACGACCTCCGTCGTGTAGCATCGGGTGGCGAGCTTTCGAGGCTGATGCTCTCCATCAAGAGTGCCGTGTCGGACTACAACTACATCCCCACCCTCATCTTCGACGAAATCGACACGGGCGTTTCGGGC
>CAMKAR010000075.1 GCA_946410535.1 uncultured Bacteroidales bacterium | reverse complement strand
GGTGCCCGAACACTTCGGCTTCAACATCGTCAACTTCGAAAGCGACACCCGCGCCATGGCTTTGCGTGTGACCGAGACAGAAAGCGTATTGAAAGCCTACTCCACAGGCAACATGACCAGTGGCGAATACAATTTCTTCCTCGACATCTTCATGCAAGGCGAAGGCGGAGCATGCACAGTGGCCGCCCCAACCTTCAGCCCCGAAGGTGGCACCTATTATGAGGCACAAGAAGTGACCCTCAATTGCAGCACGCCTGATGCTACCATCTGGTATAGCCTCATCTCAGGAAATGGCCCTTGGATCCCATACACAGAAGCCATCACCGTTGAAGAATTTGCATCCATCTGGGCCTACGCCGAGAAGGAAGGCTGCAACGACAGCCCTGTTGTCAATGCAGGATATGTCATCCAAACCGACCTCACCATCATCTTCAACCAAGACTGGGAAGAGGATTGGCACGGCTGGACCGAGGTGAGCGTTGCCGGCGACACCACCCATTGGACCATTGCCCAACATAACGGCAACCATTACGCCTACATGAACGCCTACCAACAAGGCATCAACGAAGACTGGCTCATCTCGCCCGCTTTCAACTTGGACAGCTACAGCGACGTGGTGCTGACCTTTGTCACCGCCAAGAACTACAACGGCCCCGACATCGAGGTCTACTTCTCCAACGACTACGACGGCGAAGACCCGACCGAAGCCACTTGGCAAGAAATCGAATGCACACTCTCACAAGGCAGCTGGACTTGGACCGAATCGGGCGAAATCAGCCTTGACGATTTCAGCGGTTCGAACTGCTACATCGCCTTCAAGTACACCAGCACTGAGACCGAAGCTGCTGGCTGGGAAGTGGACGACATCCTGCTCGTTTCGGGCGGCGGCAGCACCGATCCTTACCTTGTGGCCACGCCTAATGCCTTAAATGGCCTGACCCACATCGTTGAGCAAGGACCTTCTGAGGCCGTTACCTTCACGCTCTCGGGCGGCAACTTCTTGCCTCTGCCTGGCGGTGGCTATGGCGGCATTTACCTCAGCCTTGGCGACCTCATCTATAACGGTTTTGAGATGTCGCTTGACGGTGAGGAATACACCAGCAACACCTTGTACATCGAACTCGACGAAACCTTGACTCTCGAGCCTACCACTGTCTATGTCAGACTGTGGGGCGACACCATTGGCTCATACAGCGGTTCCATTTTGATTGAGGAGCCTTCGGGAGTCAACATTACTGTTTCACTTGCCGGTGAGGTGCTCAGTGCCGACCAGCCCGCCATCAGCGATGCCTTCATGCCTTATTACATCCAAGGCAACAACGGCTCGAACAACAACCGCGTGCCTGTGGCCACGGCTGTCTATCTTGAGAACCTTGAGCCCAACACCACCTATCGCTACACCAACCAGTTCGTCGACGCAAACGACGGTCCCGAGACCGCTGGCGCCGGCAACGTGATTTACGCCAACGTGGAAGGCTTCTATCGCAGCACCAGCCCAAGCCTCTCGACTGAAGGCGGCTACGGCGAGTTCACCACCGACGAAAACGGCGAAGGCTTCGCTTGGTTCATCAACGAGCCTACCGCTAACGCCCGCTTCACTCCCAGCAACCACGTCTACCTCCGCATCCGCCTCAACGACGGTCACGACGGCACCACAGTGGCCCACACCTTCACCACCGAAGACTATGCCACCGTGCTCAACTTCGGCAACGAAATCGACGAATACAGTGGTTCGGCTTTCTATGCCAAGAGCAACGAGGCCCCGATGAGCTTCGCCATGATGTTTGCCACCGACGACGACTGGCGTCCCACCTACAGCACGCCTATCGAGACCACGGGTGTGGACTATGGTAGCATCAACCAGTACGCCAGCTTCTACAAAGAACTGGTGGCTGGCCAAGACGGTTGGTTTGGTGGCATCCTGCCCAACGACAACGAAAACGGCATCAACGTCATTTGGATCTTGGACATGGAGAGCTATGTCATCAACGACTACTACACCCAGAACGGCGAGTGGGCTCCCGAAGCACACACCGTCAATCCCAATCTTGGACTCGACGAGCCTATCTTCATCGACCTCACCGACGATGGTGTTGAGGAGCAAGAGGCCGTCGCCAACGTGAAGGTTTGGAGTGCTGACCATGAGTTTGTCATTGAGAATGGCGAAAGCACCCACTTCATGATGACCGTCTACAACATCCTCGGCCAGCCGATGATGCAGAAACAGATCAACGCGGGCAGCACTGAGCGCATCAGCCACAGTCTTGCCGCTGGCGTCTATGTCATCCGCATGGAAAACAACCTGAACAAGGTTTCCGTGAAAGTAATTGTCAAGTAAATATTTAAGTTAGGTAAGTAATTCCCTTCCCCTTCGGGGGAAACAAAAAGTCCGGGAGCGTGGCTCTCGGACTTTTTTTGTGCTCTCACTTCTCAATGCAGCTTCGTCCGCTTGATCAAATAGCTCGTCAAGACCTGATTATAGTCCTTATTAATGTCGGCCTCAACGTAGTCGATTTGGTACTGGTAGCAATGGCGCAACAAGGCTTCCTTGCGCTCGGTCATGATTTTTTTGTATGTCTCTTGTACCTCTATGGGATTGAGTTTCAAGGTGTCGCCCGTCTCCAAATCGACAAAACGGTATGGACGGTTCTCAAAGTCGAGGTTCTGCTCCAAGTTCGAGTCGAAAACATGGAACAGGATGACCTCGTGCTTATTATATTTAAGGTGTTCCAACGCCTCAAACATCGGCTGGTAGTCGTCCAAGCCATCAAGCATGTCGGTGAAAATCACCACAAGGCTGCGACGGTGCGTCATCTCTGCGATTTGGTGAAGGCATTGCGGTGTCGAAGTGGACTTTCTGTTGTTTTTGTCGTAAGTATCAATCAGTTTCTCCAGCTCACTATAAATCAGTTTATTGTGAACCATGGAAGACTTCGCAGGCTCGTGGAATACGATTTTGTCGTCAAACAAATCGAGGCCAACGGCATCACGCTGGCGGTGCATCAGCTCCATGAGCGAAGCGGCGGCATAGATGGAGAAAAAGAGTTTGTTGGGGTGTTCGAAATCGACCTTCTGCCTCACGGGAAAGCACATGCTCGAGCTTTGGTCGATGACGAGCTGACAACGCAAGTTGGTCTCCTCTTCGTAGCGTTTGACAAAGAGTTTCTCCGTGCGGCCATAAAGTTTCCAGTCGATATGACGGATGGGCTCGCCCGTATTGTACAGGCGATGTTCGGCAAACTCCACAGAAAACCCATGGAAAGGACTCTTGTGCAAACCCGTGATGAATCCCTCCACGATTTGTCGTGCCAAAAACTCAAGGCTGCCGAACTGGGTCAGTCGGTTCCTATCAATTGAAAAAGGCATGGATTTAACGACATAAGACAGAGGACTTAGGACGCGGAAGACACCAAGCCTCAAGTCCTCAGTCTTTTGTCCTCAGTCAATTTTATAAAAGCTTCTCCAATTTCTCCACAAACACCTTCTTCGGGGCGGCGCCCACGTTCTTGTCGACGGGCTCGCCATTCTTGAAGTAAAGCACGGTGGGGATGTTCATGATGCCATATTTTCCGGCGGTGCCAGGGCATTCCTCGACGTCGCACTTCACGGCAATCATCTTGCCGGCATAGTCTTCTGAGAGTTCCTCGACGATGGGTTCTACCTTCTTGCAAGGACCGCACCAAGTGGCGCCAAAGTCCACCATCACAGGGAGTTCCGATTTCAGGACGACCTCTTCGAAACGGTCGTCAGTCATTTGAATTACTGCCATTTTCTTTTTCTGTTTAGTTTATAATGATTCTAATTTTCAATTTAGGTCTGCAAAAGTAACAAAAAAATCTGAATTTACTCACTCTTTCACCATTTTATCGATAGTTTCTATCATTTGTCGCGCAGGTTCAATCCTGGTCTCCAACTCTTCTGGCTCTGCGTTAAAGGCACAATTATAATCGCTTTGCTCACGCATAGTCTGAAGTTGGTTATACAATTTTCCAAACGTATCAGGCAACACTTTGGTCTTGATATAAAACTGTCCAAATAAAGCATGTGAACCATGATGTGTAAACACTTGATGTCCATCGTGAATCAACAATGCTGAAATAGCATGAAACACAGCGTAATACAACCTATTGCACACACCATTCCATAGGCCAGCCGATTTCAGAATTTCGACTTCCTTAAAGGTACGCTGCGCACGTTCCATTTCCAGTTGGACCATCGTCCGACGCTCTTCATCGCTTAAACTCATACTAAAACAACTTTATCGTGTTCAACATTTTTGTAAAATGGAAGAAAAGACCAATTGGTCCACTGGCTTTTGGAATAAATGTGCGGGCTGATTTCTTCATTCAGATTCCAACCCAATTCACGGAAAAAATAGGCCAAATCATAATCATCGGAAGTTATCTTTGTCTTATCAAGCAGAATCAGCAAATCCCAGTCACTATTTTGACTTTCATCGCCACGAGCGCGAGAACCGTAAAGCCAAAGTGAGCTGCCTTGGGGTAACACCGTTTGAGCCAATCGTTTAATTCTATCTATAACTTGACTTTTCTCCATACGAAACACCATTTCATTTTGCAAAAATACACTTTTTCTTCTTCACCGCAAATCAAACTCCACAAAAGGCATCTTCTCGAAGAGCGGCAACACCTCCTGGGCATTCACGCCAGATTTGGCCGGGGTCATGTTGCATGATTTCTTGCCCAACGGGTCATGAAGATGGATCTTATAGTTCTGTTTCCCAGGGTTTTTCTTGACAACATCAATAAGGCTCATCATGTCATCCTCGCTCATTTCGGCCACATTGAGCTTGACATAGATGGTCTTGGATGTGCTTTCCAGAAGCGAGTCGAGCAGGCGCACCTCGCTGAAACGCACCTCAAGCGATGCGGGTGCCACATTCGGGTCCTGACCAGCCCTCGGGAAAGGACGGTCCAAAACACCATAAAGCATCACGAACGAATTGATCGTCAGCAAGTTCCTGCAATTCAGATAATTCTCCTTAAACAAGGCAAATTGCAAGGCACCACTTTGGTCTTCGATGGTGAAACGTCCGTAGGGATTGCCATTCTTTGCCGTAAACTCCTCTGCCCGTGTGATTTGTCCGCCAAGGCGCACGGCCCTTTTTTGGTTTTTCTCCACGTCGTTCATGGCCGACTTCAGCCTTTCCACGTTACAGTTGGCGAAATATTTCAAAGGCAGGTGATAGACCTCCATCGGGTGCGAAGAGATATAGAAGCCCAAAGCCTCCTTCTCCATCTCCAATTCCTTCATCTTCGACCACGGCTCGCATTGTGGCAGCGGGATGCTGAAAGTCTCCTCTGCCCCACCCTCGTCGCCGAAACCGAAGAGGTCCATCTGCGACGAGTTTTTCCTTTCGTTGAACGACGCCACCATGCGCATGGCTTTCTCTGAGAACGAGGCCGACTCGTTAGGCGCAATATAGAACAACATGGCGCGATGGAATCCCTTGAAACTATCAAAACAGCCTGCCATGCCCATGCTTTCCAATGCCCTGACATTAAGTCCTTTATCCGCCACGCGCATCACGAAGTCGGCGAAATCCTTGAACTTGCCATTGGTTTCGCGTTCGGCCACAATGCCGGCCACAGCCGCCTCGCCCACGTTCTTGATGCCGCCCATGCCGTAGCGGATCTCGCCCTTGTCGTTGACGGAGAACTTGTATTCCGACTCGTTAACATCGGGACCCAACACCGCAATTTTCATGCGTTTGCATTCTTCGGTCATGAAGTTGACCTGCTTGATGTCGCCCAACTCGTTGTTGAGCACCGCAGCCATAAACTCGGCGGGATAGTGCGCCTTGAGGTAGGCCGTTTGGTACGACACCCAGCTGTAGCAAGCCGCATGCGACTTGTTGAAGGCGTAGGACGCGAACTTCTTCCACTCCTCCCAAATCTTTTCGAGGCGTTTCTTCACCTCATCCTCAGGCAGGTTCTCGGTCTTGGTCAGTTTGGCCACACCTTGTTTCATGAACTTGCCGTAAAGTTCCTCCATCTTTGCCAACTGCTTCTTACCCATTGCTTTACGCAAGGTATCGGACTCACCTCTCGTGAAGTCGGCCAACTCGCGCGAGAGCAACATCACCTGCTCTTGGTAGACGCAGATGCCGTAGGTGTCCTTCAAGTACTTCTCCATGCAGGCGAAGTCGTACTTGATTTCCTGCCGACCTTGTTTGCGAGCAATGAAGTCGGGGATGTTGTCCATCGGGCCGGGACGATAGAGGGCGTTCATAGCGATAATATCGCCAATAACGGAAGGCTGAAGTTCGCGCAGATACTTCTGCATTCCGGGCGATTCAAACTGGAACGTGCCGATGGTATGTCCTGAACAATACAAGTCGTAGGTCTCCTTGTCGTCAATCGGGATATGGTCAATGTCTATTTCTATTCCTCTCGTTTTCTTGATATTGCGCAAGGCATCCTTAATCAAAGTCAAGGTCTTGAGTCCCAAGAAGTCCATCTTGATGAGGCCCACCGTCTCAATGACATGACCATCGTATTGGGTGACGACGACTTTGTTCTTCGTTGCCTTATCCTCGACGGTGGCCACAGGTGCCACATCCGTAAGGTCTTGAGCGCCAATGATAACGCCGCAGGCATGAATACCAATTTGTCGGTTGGTATCTTCCAGCTCCTCAGCGTAGGTCAGCATCGAGGAGATGTTGGGATCGTTGCCTTCGAGCATATTATGCAGCTCGGGCACGTATTTGTAGCAGTTCTTCAGGTTGACCTTGGGCATCTTCTTGGGCAACTCGCCATCGACGGCCTTCACCTGCGCCTCGTCGAAGCCACGGTCGGGGATAAAGCTCTTGATTTCGTTAACTGTCGAAAGCGGCACCTTCTGCACGCGTCCCACATCGGCAATGGCCGACTTGGCCGCCATCGTGCCATAGGTGATGATGTGTGCCACCTTCTCCTTGCCGTATTTGTTTGTAACCCAATCGAGTACGCGCTCGCGGCCATCATCGTCGAAATCAACGTCGATATCAGGCAGCGAGATACGGTCGGGATTGAGGAAACGCTCAAACAGCAAGTCGTATTTCAACGGGTCTAAGTCAGTAATTTTCAAGCAATAAGCCACGACCGAACCAGCCGCAGAACCACGGCCCGGTCCGACCGAAACGCCCAACTCCTCGCGGGCCGCACGGATATAGTCGCTCACGATGAGGAAGTAGCCCGGGAAACCCATGGTCTTCATCACATGTAACTCGAACTTGATGCGCTCGGTTTGCTCCTCGGTGAGGGTTTCGCCATAGCGTTTGTGCGCACCCTCCCAAGTCAGTTTGGCCAAGTAGTCGGCTTCGAGCTTGATACGATACAGACGGTTGTAGCCGCCCATCTTCTTCACCTTCTTCTCGGCGGCCTCCTGCGACATGATCACGTTGCCATGCTCGTCGCGCGTGAACTCGTTGAACAAGTCCTCTTCGGTGAATTTCTGCCGATAGCTTTCTTCCGTCCCAAATTCCTCCGGAATGGGAAACACAGGCATAATCGGGTCGGAATCAATGCTGTAGGTCTCGACTTTATCGACAATCTCTTGCGTGTTTTCCAAGGCTTCGGGATGGTCGAAGAAGATACGTCCCATCTCTTCAGGCGTCTTCAGCCATTCCTGCTTGGTGTAGTGCATTCGCGTCGGGTCGTCGATGTCCTTGCCCGTGCTGAGGCAGATGAGACGGTCGTGCGCCTCGCCGTGTTCCTCCTCCACAAAGTGGACGTCGTTGGTCGCGATGACCTTGACGTTGTATTTCTTCGCCAACTGCAAGATGATTTTGTTCACCTCCTTTTGGCGCTCATAGACCTCGGTATCGCCACCTGGTTTGTCGGTCTTATGACGTTGTATCTCAAGATAATAGTCATCACCAAACAGGTTCTTGAACCATTGGATGCTTTCCTCCGCCCCTGCCATGTCGCCGTTCATGATTTTCTGCGGCACCTCGCCCGCGAGACAGGCCGAGCTGCAAATCACGCCTTCGTGGTATTTTTCCAGCAAGCTGTGGTCGATGCGCGGATTGTAATAAAAGCCTTCGGTGTAGGCGATGGAGCTCAGTTTGCAGAGGCTGTGGTAGCCCGCCTTGTTCTTCGCCAATAAGATAAGGTGCCAGCCACGGTCTTGCCTGCCATCGCGCTTGTCGATGCTGACAGGCGCACAATACGTCTCGATACCGAAAATCGGCTTGAAGAACTGCTTGTTCAGTTTCTCAATCTGTTCTTGAGCCGCAATCTTTTCCTCCTCAGTGGATTCAGGCTTCTCGATAATGGCCTGTTGCTCCTTGATGGCGTCCTTTACCTTGCCGTTTTCCTTGTTCACCGTATCGGCCAAGTCTTTGATACCAAACATATTGCCATGGTCGGTGAGGGCAATGCTATACATCCCGTTTTTCTTGCATTTCGCCACCAAATCGGGCACTTTCGACATGCCGTCGAGCATGGAATAATGCGAGTGGACATGCAGGTGGGTGAAGTGCATCGGGACATAGTTGCCAAACTCAGGCTCGTTGTCAACTTCCTCTTCGTCAGCATCATAGTTGGGTACGACCACGATTTCCGCAGGCTGAATCACATCGGGATTGGCTGCACGAAAATCGGCCACGAACTGTGGGTCGACATGCAAAACCTCTTCGTCGATAATTCCGC
>CAMKAR010000074.1 GCA_946410535.1 uncultured Bacteroidales bacterium | reverse complement strand
TCTGTGCCACCGGACCAAAGCGTCCGACTTTCACATACACGTTCTTGCCCGTGGCCGGGTCGACGCCCAATAGCTTCTCGCCGCTGAACTTTCCGGAGTTTTCTGTCGTGCTGATGATTTGCTGGTGGAAGCCTTTGTAGAAGTCCTTGATCATGGCGTTCCATTGACGCTGGCCTTCCTCGATTTGGTCGAACTCTTTCTCCACGTTGGCCGTGAAGTTGTAGTCGATGATGCTCTCAAAATACTGGAGCAGGAATTTGTTGACCAGCACACCAATGTCGGTAGGCATGAGCTTGCCTTTTTCGGTCCCGATGGTTTCCTTGCCTTTCTTTTCGCTTATCTTATTGCCTTTCAACGAGATGATTTGGAACTCCTGTGAAGTGCCTTTTATGTCGCCCTTGGTCACATACTCGCGCTTTTGGATAGTGGAGATGGTGGGCGCGTAGGTCGAAGGACGTCCGATGCCCAATTCCTCCATCTTTTTTACGAGGCTGGCTTCGTTGTAGCGGAACGGCGGGCGCGTATAGCGTTGCTGGGCTTCCATCTTTTCTATGTCGAGTGGTGTGTTCACCTCGATGGGCGGCAGGATGGGGGTGTCTTCTTCGTTTGCGACGTCGTCGAAGCTCTCGCGATAGACTTTCAGGAAACCGTCGAAAAGGATGGCTTCGCCTGTGGCCACAAACTGTTTGTCGTTGGTCGAGATGCCGATGTTCACGTTGGTGCGTTCCATCTGGGCGTCAGCCATTTGCGAGGCGATGGTGCGCTTCCAAATGAGTTCGTAGAGTCGTCGCTCGTCGGCGGTGCCTTTGATGGTGTGTTGGTCGAGATAGGTCGGACGGATGGCTTCGTGGGCCTCTTGTGCGCCTTTGCTCTTGGTGTGGTATTGGCGCGTCTTCACGTATTCTGCGCCATAGTTTTTCTCGATTTCCTTCTTGGCCATACCCAAAGCGAGGCTGCTGAGGTTGACCGAGTCGGTACGCATATAGGTGATCTTACCTGATTCGTAAAGCTGTTGCGCGATGCGCATCGTGTTGGCTACCGAGAACCCCAACTTGCGGGCTGCCTCCTGTTGCAACGTCGAGGTGGTGAACGGTGGGGCGGGATAGCGCACGGCGGGCTTCTTTTCGATGTCGTCCACTTTGTAGGTGGCGTTGATGCACGACTCCAAGAACTTCATCGTTTCCTTCTCGTTTTCGAAGCGATGCGGCAGTTCGGCTGCAAGGGTGTATTCCTGCCCGTCCTTGGCGAAAGTGAATTGTGCCGTCACGCGATAGGCACTGCTTTGCACGAAGTTCTTGATTTCTTCCTCGCGTTCGACGATGAGGCGCACGGCCACGCTCTGCACGCGACCAGCCGAAAGTGCGGGTTTCACTTTCTTCCAAAGCAATGGCGACAGCTCATAACCCACCAAGCGGTCGAGCACACGGCGGGCTTGCTGTGCGTTGACGAGGCCCATGTTGATGTCGCGCGGGTTCTCGATGGCATTGGTGATGGCCGTTTTGGTGATTTCGTGGAAGACGATGCGCTTCGTGTCTTTCTTCTTCAGGTCGAGCACTTCATAGAGATGCCACGAGATGGACTCTCCCTCGCGGTCCTCATCGGATGCGAGCCACACCGTGTCGGCTGCCTTCGAGAGTTTCCGCAACTCGGCCACAAGGTTTTTCTTGTCGTCCGGTATCTCGTATTCGGGTTCAAAGTTCTTTTCGATGTCGACACTCAAAGTGTTCTTGCTCAGGTCGCGCACGTGTCCTTGACTTGCTTTCACCGTAAAATCCTTGCCCAGGAAACCCTCGATGGTCTTGGCTTTGGTCGGTGACTCCACAATCACTAAATTCTTTGCCATAGTCTCAGTTTTTCAATTTTGGAGGGGACAAAAGCCCCGATTTTCGCGTGCAAAATTAGTGGAATAAAAGCGTATGAAAGAAACTTTTTTACGAAAAAAATCTTATTTTATTGATTGTCAGAATGATAAATTATGTATTTTTGCGGTATGGAAAAACTCTTGTCAATAGCCATAGAAGCCGCATTATCAGCAGCAAATGCCATCATGGAGGTGTATGCCACGCAGTTTGAAGTCTATACCAAAACCGACGACTCGCCCGTTACCCAAGCCGATTTGCGTGCCAGCAATATCATTAAGGAAATCTTGAAACCATCTGACATTCCGTTTGTTAGCGAAGAGGACTTGCCCAAAGACCGTTCGCAATACAAGCGCTATTGGCTCGTCGACCCGCTGGATGGCACAGCCGAATTCGTGAAACGCAACGGCGAGTTCACGGTCAACATCGCGTTGATTGACGACAAGCAACCCGTTTTGGGCGTGATTTATGCACCGGTGATCGACCAATTGTGGTACGCCGTAGGGACACACTGCGTGTGTCCACCTGTAACCACGCGGACGCACGCGGTGCATCGGACGCACGCGGTGCGTCCCTACACGGTTCTGGTCTCCCGTTCGCACCGCACGCCCGAGGTGGACGCATATATTAATAAGGTATTGCGCCCCGCCCATCCCGACCTCGTCATCGACACGCAAGGCAGCAGCCTCAAGTTCGCGCGTTTGGCCGAAGGCTCAGCCGATGTCTATGTCTGCTACAGCAAGACCAAGGAATGGGACACCGCCGCCGCCGATGCCATCCTGCGCGCCGCCGGAGGCCGAGTGCTCCGTATCAGCGATGGCAAGCCGTTGGAATACAGCAAAAAAGAATATCCCAACCCGCCGTTTGTGGCTTGGGCTGCCAATCAAAGCATATTGTAACTTGTTGATTAATAATTATATATGGAAAATCCGCACCAATCCGCACCATGCTTTTTTTGAAGGTTATTGCCTTTATGGGGAATAATTCCATACTTTTGTTCCTATGAAACTGACACACATAATAGCAGGCTTGTTGCTGATGGGTCTCGGAGCTTCGTGTTCGAGAACCTTGGAATCAGAAATCAATTGGCAGGAGAACAGCGTTCCCCGTGTGGTAGCGGTTGACAGTCTTTTGCAACGCAACCCTGACAGTGCCTTGCGGTACCTTGAACGTTTTTTCGAAAATGACCAATCTGTTCCATCGCCCAGTTTCGAATACTCAGGCCTGATGCTTTCGGAGGCCTGTTTCAAGGTGCGTCGCGAGGTGGCCTATTGCGATCAGGTGGGGGCCGCCTTGGCTTATTTCGACAGCGTATCCTCCGCTTATCCCAACGACAAGGACATGGCCTTCCTTTCCTCCCGCGCCCATTACATGAATGCCATCTGCCTCAACAACGGCATCATTTTTTCCGACGATTCCCTCACGATGATGGCTTGCAAGGAATACTATAAAGCGCTGGGAGTCATGGAACGGCATTTCAGCGAGGAGCAGATGGTTGGACACAAGGCTAATTTCATGGCCTTGATCTTTGCCCGATTGGCCAACATCTATTCCGACAAATTCCTCATTGAACCGACTATTTATTTCTACAATAACGTACTGAATTACAAACGGAAAGCCCACAATCCACCGTCAAGTCTAGCCAACACCTTATTTTTCTTGGGTTACGAATATGAGAAGTCGGAACAGTATGATAGTGCCTTGTATTATTATGACCAATCGCTGGCCTGCATCAAGGATACGACTGGGATACTTTACAGGAATATTATCAATAGGAAGGCGCTTTCATCTTATCACGTTGGATATGATGCCTCGGCATCAGTGGTTGCACTGAAGCATATTGCCTCTATCGGTAATGAGTTTGAAAAATATGACCGTTATTTGGGTATTGGCTATATTTACAAACTTGATAACCAGTATGATTCTGCTATTGTTTATCTGAATCAAGTCTACGAGGATGCGCCCAGCCTTTTCCTGAAAACCCAAAGTGCCGATTATCTGCGCGAGATTTACGAAGATGGTGGCGAGTCAGACAAGGCTGGCGAATATGCCCGTTTCGTGACCCAAAACACGCCGCCCGAATTTGGCACCAAGGCCGACGAATGGCGTTTCACGAGCCTGTTTCAGGACTATTTGCAGCAAAAGCAAGAAGCCGTCAGGCAAAAAGAGGCAGAGCAAAACCGTGAACGAATCGTGACGATCATCTTGCCATTGTTGGTTGTGCTTATGGTTTTGACGATTTCGCTGTTGCTCAATCGGAGGCGGCACCAGCGTGCGAAGGCCGAGAATCGAGCCCTTACGGGACGATTGCAGGAGCAAGGCAAGGCTCTTACGGCGATGAAAAAGCGAGTGGAGGCCGCCTCGTTTGCCGAGGAGCCGGTTTGCCGCCTGATTATCGAACGCGTGAACACGGGACAGTTCAAGTCGAAGGTGGACTACCTTGTTTACAAGGATTTTGCCCTCACCAAAGAACAGCTGATGGCTTTGCGCGAGGCCGCCGATGCCCACTTCGGGCAGTTTACCACGCGCCTTAAACAAGCTTTCCCGTCGCTCACCAAGGGCGACATCGACTACTGCTGCCTCTATCTCTTGGGTGTGGAGGAGGCCGACATGGCCGCCCTGATGCAACGCGCCTTCAACACCGTGTGCGAGCGCAGCCGCAAGTTGAAAGGCGTTTTCGGCAGCGACGAACCTTTGTCGGCTACTTTGCGCGACTTTGCAAAATCAAACGCAAAGCATTGATTTTTATTTCGATAGGGAAATCCGCACCCATCCGCACCATCGTTTTCTTGACAGCGGCAGATATTGTTGGTAGTTTTGCCCATCGTAAAACGACAAATAGTATTCATTTAAAAAACTCAACTGCTATGAAGAAGAAAATGTTTCTGTTATTTGTATTGTGCGCGACGTGTTTGGTCTCTAAGGCACAATATCCCCCAATCTCACATGTCGAGACCCACAATGTCAGGGCAACCATCTTGGGGAATGGCACTTGTTTGGTTCCTCAACGAGGCACCTATTACGAAGAGTGGCAAGAAGACCATGGCGATTGTCCTACCTGGGAGGTTCCAAAAGGCAGTGGAAAAGAAACGGTTTTCCAACATTGCCTTTGGGTTGGTGGCTTGGATGCGGACGACAGCCTTCATTTTGCCGCAAACCGGTCTGGACAGAATGGATGGGACTATTGGTCGGGGCCGCTCAAACCGATGGAGGCAACGACGGATATGATGACTTCCTTGAAATTTCACCATGTTTGGAACCTCACTCGTGCCGAAATAGAGCAATTCATAACCCATCACGGAAACGAGAATTATCAGGTTCCTGACGACATCCTGACGTGGCCGGCGCATGGCGAGGAAGGCTATGCCGAAAACCTGGCACCTTTTGTCGACGTCAATGCTGACGGACGTTACAACCCTGCCGACGGCGACTATCCCGACATCAAAGGTGACCAATGCCTGTTTTTCATCTTCAATGACAACTATGCCAGGCATTCCGAATCGGGTGGTGCACCATTTGGCCTTGAAATACATGCCATGGTTTATACCTTTGACGCCTCCAATGACGAAGCTCTCAACAATACAGTTTTCTTCAATTACAAAATCTACAACCGTTCTTCATCGGACTACCATGAAGTGTATTTGGGAATTTGGAACGATTGGGACATCGGTTATGGTTGGGACGACTATGTTGGCAGTGATGTGCGGCGTGGCTCATGCTTTGCCTACAACGGAACGCCTGTCGACGGCAATGGACAACCTTGGGCCTACGGCGATAACCCGCCCGTGCAAGTCTGCACGGTGTTGGCAGGTCCTTATATGGATGCCGACGGGCGCGACAATCCCGCTTTCGATGGCGATTGCGAAGCCTTGTTTGACGCTACACATCCTTTGGACAAATACGCCTATAATGGGTTCAACTTCGGCAATGGTGTTGTTGATGACGAGCGGTTGGGGCTGTGTGGGTTCATGTTTGGCAACAATTATAATCCTTCTGGCGTTCCAAGTTATCCTCCTGATTGGTACAATTATTTGCGTTGCAAGTGGAAAAACGGCAATCACATGCAGTATGGCGGTAATGGATACGCTGGAGCAGGGGTGTCTGGTCCTGATTGCAATTTCGCCTATCCTGCCGACAGCGACCCATGCAATTTCGGCACCAATGGCATCGCACCCAACGATGGATACAATACCCAAGACAAATATTGGACGGAAGAACAATGCGAAAGCCAACCTTATGACAGAAGAGGTCTGGCAACCGTTGGACCTTTCAGTTTCGCCAGCGGGAGCGTGCAAGAACTGGACTATGCGATGATTACTGTTTGGAAAAACGACAGCCAGACTGCCCTTGAGCGCAAAGGTGCCATCATCGACCATGTAAGGGATTTGTTCAACAGCAACTTTGGAAAATAACAGAATGTCTAACCATTTAACAATGAACAAGATGAAAAAGTTTTATATTATAATGATGCTTCTTTTGGTGGGCATCATGGCCGAGGCCCAGACCAGCGTTTGGGACGGCAGCAGAAAACTATGGACAAGAGGTAGCGGTACTGAAGCCGACCCCTATCTGATTGAGACGGCAGCTCAATTGGCGTTTCTTTCCTATATGGTCAATAAGGATTACGATACGCAAGGTTTGTATTTCCGCCTTACAACCGACATCGACCTGAACGGCAGCGAAGACCAACCATGGATACCGATCGGCTTGTACAACAGGGGGTTCGATGAGGACGGTTGCGACAGGGGAGTTGCAAATAACGCAAGCTATTATGCTCCTCGCACAATGTTTAGAGGCTGTTTTGACGGCGGCGGCCATCGTATTTCCAACATTTACGTCGATAACGAAGGAGGTTATGCGGGCTTGTTCGGTTATGCCGACTCCTGGGTTGCTGGAGACACTGTGGTGATAGAGAATGTTTTCGTTACCAATGGCTATATTAAAGGAGATGAAAGCGGAGGCATTGTCGGCCATGGCGGAATAGTTATTGTCTCTCGTTGCAGAAATGGTGCTGATATTGAGGGTAATAGCGTTGGAGGCATTATGGGGGGTGGAGGCAAAATGGTCAGTAATTGCTCTAATATTGGCCGTCTTAAAGGTGTCAGTGTAGGTGGGATTGCGGGCATGATGTCGGCGGCTGAAATCTCCGAGTGTTTCAACGAAGGCGACGTTGAGGCAAGCAGGCTCGGTGGCGGCATTCTTTCCAATTCTAACAGGTCAATGATCGACAATTGTTACAACATAGGCAATGTATCCGCAATTGGCGACACGTCAACCTATTATCCTGCCGCTGGTGGTTTGTTGGGCATTGTTGCTATTCGCAGTGAGGCCAAAAACAGTTATAGTGTTGGAGAAATCACAGGGAGCCATCATGTTGGATGTTTGCTTGGATTCGCCAGTCAACCCGAGAACACGACCTTCGAGAATTGTTACTACCTCAATGTTTGTTCAGGCGACGAGTATGGTATCCCGAAAAGCGCAGAAGAAATGCGTGAGGAGGTTTTTGTGGACATACTCAACCAAGGCAGTGGCGTTTGGGGATTTGACGCAAACAACGTCAACGACGGATTCCCGATTTTGGTCAGTACCGACCTCTCTGTTGAAAGCAACGAAGAACAGCAACTGATGGTTTTCCCCAATCCCGTCAAGGATATGGTGAGTATCGAAGGAAGGAATGTCGCCGAGATAGTGGTTTACGATATTCTTGGCGCAAAGGTTAAATCCTTCACGAATACCAATAGAATCAACGTGGAAGACATGCCAAAAGGCGTGTATCTGCTGCGCATTGCCGACAGTGAAGGGAACTCCTTTTTGGAGAAAATCATAAAGGAATAGTTGTCCCCTGTGCAAAACGACGAGAGGAATCCCTTACTTCAACTGCCGCTCAATCTCCTCCATCAGTTCCGCGCCTTCAAGGTTGCGGGCCACGATCATGCCGTCCTTGATGAGGGCATTTTGCGGGATGAAGGCGATGCTGTATAAGGCTCCAGCGGCATTGCCCCAGCCTTGCAGGTCGCTGACATGGGTCCATGTCAAGCTGTCCTTCTCGATGGCGGCAAGCCAAGCTTCCTTGTTCGTGTCGAACGACACACCAAGGATGTCGAAGCCTTGGTCGTGGAATTTCTGGTAAGCGGCCACCACGCCCGGATTGGCCTTGCGGCAATCGGGGCACCACGAGGCCCAGAAGTCGACCAAAAGCAGCTTGCCTTCAGCGATTTGGCTGAGCGTCACGGGGGTGCCATCAACATCGTTTTGGGTGAAGTCAATAATGGGCTGGCCGGCTTGCACGCGCTCGATTTTCGCCACATATTCTTCAGCTAGGGTAAGGTTGTAGGAGGTGACGGCATTGTCGGCATGGTGAATGTTGTCGATCATGGTGCGCATCTCGCAGGGCCCGAAGGCCCACTTGTAGCGGTAAAGCACATAATGTGCCACTGGGTCGGTCGGGTTGTCCCAAACGAAGTCGAAGCAGTGCATCTTCAGGATTTCATCCTTGTCGGCCTGGGCCATCGTGCTGTCGGCTTCGAGCTTTTCTTCCAACTCGTTGTAGCTTTGCGTGAAAGCGTCAAGTCGGGCTTGGGTTTCGGAGCCTTTCACCACTATGGCGTTGGGATTCTGCGCGTCGCCTTCAAGGGTGATGTCCATGTTGTCGGTGAAGAACGGGAACGGACGGCGCCAGCCTTTCAGCATGAGGCCATACATCTCGTTGTCGGCACATTTTGGTGTCTCAAACACGGCATCCCAGTTGGCAATCACAGCCGAATCAAGCACTTGTCCGTCTTTTTGCAAATAAACCGTCTTGCCATCGGCGTTGGCTAAATTCACGTTGACTTTGAAAGTCTCGTTCTTTGGCTTCGAGGTGCAGCCAATCAGGAGCAACGATGCTGTTGCTATCAGTAAGGTTTTCGTTTTCATCATTGCAGGATTTCGGCAAGTTTGGCCGCCAAATCCTCACCGCGCAAGCCTTTGGCCACCATGGTGCTGTTTTGGTCGAAGAGGAAGTTGGACGGGATGTAATAGATC
>CAMKAR010000073.1 GCA_946410535.1 uncultured Bacteroidales bacterium | reverse complement strand
ACAGACTGCCGAAGAGCGCCACAAGGGTCAACATGGAAACAAGTGTCTTTTTCATCTTATAAGGGTTTTAGTAGTTTACTTAATTTCAACACCGATAGGCGTCTCAAGGGTCTTGGTCTTGCCATCGTTACCACGCACTTGGATGGCCGTGAACTGGAACATGTCGCCCACGTTGGAACCACTGATGGCATTCTTGATTTCATCAGTGAACGCGCCACTGTTGGCCTTGGCTTCCTTGGTGGTACCAGCCTTGGTCTTGTAACGGAAGGTATAGCCAACCACATCGTACTTGACGCCGTCGAAGTCGAAGTCTTTCATCTCAGCTTCAACGCGGTTAGCTGCAAGCAGAGCGCTCTTCGACACCTGTCCGTTGACAACGTTACGGATAAGAGCCTGAGGTTTGGGCAGGTCTTTCACACGGAACTTCATGCTACCCAAGCTGGAGCCAGCAGAACTAACATTGATAGTCACTTCGTCGGCCTCGCCGGGACGCAAGTTATAGGTGCCATTACCCGTTCTGGTCAGCGAACCGTTGGTAGCCGTGGCACTGATTTCGCCACCGACACCGCCGCCCACTGCAATCGGGTTGTCGATACCACGATAAACGACGTTCATCTTGGTGGCCGAAACGCTCACCGCAGGAGGAGCCACGACGAAGGAACCTTGGAACGGGAACGCTTCCATCTTGTTGGTCGAGGGATCAAGCATGTCGATGACACCAGTATAAGTGTGCGAACCGACACCGACGTTCCATTCCAACGGAATCACGCCTTGGGCATCGCTGGTGTAGGTCTTCTCGGCGCCACCGTCCAACTTGACGCGGGCGGTCAGTTGCGAGTTCTTCCAAGCGGTCACCATGGCTTGTGCCTTATAGGTCTGGCCAGAGAGGAGATAGCCACTCTCGGCGAACACCTTGGCACCGATTTCGTCAAACGTGAAGTCGGTTGCGTGGATGTCGCTCATCAGTTCGGTGACGGCATTCAGCTCAGCGGTCTCAGCCTCGGAGATGATCTTGTTCAACAAGGTGACATCGGCAACCAGCACCGTGTGGTGGAAGTTGTGGTATTCCCAGCTGTCTTGCACCGGGTCGGTCATGCCAGGATAATAGCTGATCTTGGCACCATAATACTCACCAGGAAGAGGAAGTCTCTTCATTTGGCTGTCGGTATAACCATTTTCCTCCAAGTAAGCCTTCGTTCCATAGATACTATCGGTAATCAAGCCCACCTCGTGAAGGTGTTCAGGACCCATGGCCTTGATGACTTCGCCACGGAAGCGACGGACCTTTTCTGACAATTCGTAAGCCCTACCGCCGTTGCCCGGACCTTCGGGGTTGCCCATCATGTAGGCCGTAGGTTGGTTGTAGTTGTCTCTCGACTTCACCTTTGAGGTGTTGATGTTATAGATTCTCCGGCCATTGCGAACCGTGTCGGTGCTCCTCAGCAGGCCACTTTCGAGAGCCATCGAAACGGCCTCGGCGGGCGTACCGGCCTTGTTGCACTCAATCTTCTTCACCAAGTCCCATTTCAGGGCCTCGACGTAGTTGATGAGCTCGGTAGCTTCTTCTCTCAAAGCTTGGGCTTGCTCCCAATAAGGTCCGACCTTTTCTTTGTCCAAACCATATTGTTCCTCGAAGGCAGCGTACTTCTGATTGATCTGATTCGAAAGGGTGATGTTCGTTGTCTGAACGCCCTGGTTCACGGTGTCGAAGGCATCCAAGATGTCCTTCGAGACATTCATGGCTAACAAGGCAGTGTAGACCAGGTACATCATACCGATCATTTTCTGTCTTGGGGTTTCTTTTGCGCCTGACATAATTTTACTCCTTTTTTATATTAGACAATAGGTTTGAGTAGAAATTATGCCTTGATATTCATTGCTGACAACATTCCACCATAGACGTTGTTCAAAGCGGTGAGGCGCTGTGACAACTGAGTCAACTGCTGGTTGAGTTGGCCGGCGTTCTGTGATGAAGCGTTGAGGTTATCCATGTACTTGTTCATAGTTTCGGTCAACTTCTTGCTGGCGGCAGAGGTCTGCTCGGCACCTTGGAGCTGCAGCTCGTAGATGGAGTTGAGCGAGGTCATGCTGCTGGCCACCTTCTTGATGGTGTTGGCATCGAGGGCGCTGAAGTCGAGCTTGCCCAACGAGTCAGACAGCTTCTGGTTGGTCTGGATATAGGCGTTGGAGAAGTCGGCGATTGACTTCGTGGCGCGATCCATGGCGTTGGCATAGTTGGTGGTGGCGGCCATGGCATTGCTGATGTCGGCCATCTGGCCAGCGTTTTCGGCCAGTCTGTCGAGGCCTTTGCCAAGTCTCTTGAAGGTATCTTCGCTGACATTCATCTTATCAAGCATCTTGCTCAGCATGGCGTCTTCGGCATCAGTGATGGCACCTTTGGAAGCGCCGCCGCCAGTAGTGGCAAATTGTGTCTTTGTTTTACCATCCCAGTCTTCCTCGAGTTCGACGAACACGTTGTCCCAAGCGTACTCAACATGTTGAGGCTCGAAGGCCGACATGAAGAAGATTAATGCTTCGATACCCAGACCGAGAGCCAGCATGAAGTCGGCACCAGGGATGTGGGTCAGTTTGAAGTAAGCACCAATCATAACCACAGAGGCGCCCCAACCGTAGAGGTAACCCATGAAGGTCTTGTACTTTTTCGATGCAAGGAATTTCTGGAAATTGCTAAGTTCTTTCTTTGCCATGACGATTAATTTTTAAAATGTGAATGATTTAGTTGATTTTTCTATTTAATTTATTGATTTTTCGATGAATAAGGGTTATCTGTACACTCTCGACATTCTCGGGTTGTCGCCCTTGTTGCGGCCTAAGTAAGGCTGGATGCAACGGAAACCGGTGTAGCAGTTGGCCGAGTCTTGATATTGGTAGTCGCGGGTGGTGACTTGCAGGTAGTAAGACACATCCTTCCACGAACCGCCGCGCACGACCTTGCGCTTCATCACAGCCGGGTCGTCGGCCTTGGCGTTATAGGTGTAGTTGGGGTTCATGTCCCAAGTGAAGTTGTAGGAGTTGGGGTCATAGGCCGTGTTAGTCCATTCCGACACGTTGCCAGCCATATCGTAGAGGCCCCAGCCATTGGGCGGGTAGCAGCCCACCACGAGGGTGCGCAGTCCACCGTCGGCGAGGTAGTTGCCACGACGCGGCTTGAAGTTGGCCATGAAGCAGCCTTTGGCGTTGCTGGCGTTAGGACCGCCCCACGGATAGGGGTTCAGCATCTTGCCGCCACGGGCAGCCCATTCCCATTCGGCCTCGGTGGGCAGACGGAACTCCGAGAGGTCGGCATCTTTCCTGGTGCGCAGGTAGGAGTTGAGCAACTCGGTGCGCCACACGCAGAAGGCCTTGGCTTGTTGCCAGGTGACACCCACCACCGGGTAGTTGTCGTAGGCCGGATGCCAGAAATACTTCTCGGTCATCGGGTCGTTGAACGAATAGCTGTAGTCGTGGATCCAGCAGAGCGTGTCGGGATAGACATTGATGACTTCCGAACGGGCATAGACCGAACGGTCGCTGTAGCCCTGCCTACGGTTCGACCAAGCGCCCTTGCGGTCGACGTTGATGCCAGCGTCGGCCTCGCCCAACGAATAGTCGTTGTTGACGAGCTTGTCGTCAGCGAAGTCCTTCTTGGCGGCTGCGACCATGTCAAACCAGAAATAGGAATAATAAAGCTTTCTCGTGTCGATGTCCTTATGGCGGAAATATCTCTCGTGTTCGGGGAGATACATAGGCTCGAGGGCTTCGCGGATTTCCTGTTCCTTGCTGTTCCAGTCGAGCTTTTCCTTCCAGTTCAAGTGCGGCGGATCATAGACTTCGCCCGATTTGCTCTCGGTGATGGCAAACCTGTCGGGGAAGTTTTCGGCAAGAATCCTTCTTGCGATGGAGTCTCTTACCCAATAAACAAATTGGCGGTACTCATTGTTGGTGATTTCGGTCTCGTCCATGAAGAAAGCGGAGACGGAAACCGTTTTGGGCTCGTTGAGGTAGGAACCCGTAATGTCTTCGCCACCTACGCCCATGGTGTAGTTGCCTTGTGGGACGAACACCATTCCGTAGGGGTCGGGTTGATTGAAGGTTTTGTTGGACTTCCTCACTCCAACCAACTCGCCTTGGTTTGAATTGCCGCAGGCTGTCAGCAGCATTGCGACGGAAAATACGAACAGTAGTCTTTTCATCTTCTTGACAATGATATAATTACTATTTTGTTTCTTTTTATTCTTTCAATCAATCGTGCCGACCTTTCGATCCAGCGTTACCTTTTAAAAACCGCCAAAATTAGAAAATATTATTTACCCCTCATCATTTTTTCCCTCTTTTTTTCTTCATTTTGACTTTAAATCAACATTAATCCACTTCCAAGCGACCTCATTCCCCCTTCAAAAATCACTTACAGATAACGTACGCTGCGATAGTCGCGTGGCGTTCGGTCGAGGTCGAGCTTGAAGCAATAACTCAATCCTATCTCGTGCGAGCCTGGCACGCCCAAGCCCAACGTATTAATATCATATGAATAAGCGATGGTCAAATCCTTGATGGTGATGCCGGCCAGGATGCCCACCGACTCCTGGAAACGGTAGTTGACGCCCAACGAGAAGAGGTTGTTGTAGACCACCCGCGCACTGGCGTTGAACTGCGTGGAGGCGATGTCGCTCATCACGCTCACCGAAGGGATAAAGGTGAAGTAAGGCATGTCCTCGAACTGGAAGGGGTAGCCAGCCACGCCATAGAAGGTGCGGTCGGTGGTGAAACTCGCGCTCGATTCCGAATTGTCGTTCAGCGCTTGGCTCATGCTTTCCAGCACATTAATGACCGAGAAACCGACATAGAACGACTCTGGGACTTGCCAAAACAGGCCCAAGTTGAAGTCGAACAGCATGGCGCTCTCCTCGCCCAGGCCTTGCAGCAAGGGGTCGGTAGGCTGGTTGGGATTCAGCTGCGAGAAATTGACGGACCGGTTGAGCAAGGTGCCTGCCACGCCGATGCCGAGGGTGGAGCCGCCCAAGTCAAGGTGGAAGGAATAGCCCAAACCCACATTGACGTTGTTCTCGAAGCCCAACTTGTCCTGCATGATGCTGAAGCCTAATCCGCCATGCAGTGCACGGAAAGGCATGTCGCCCGACAGGAGGAAGGTCTTGGGGGCGATGTCGTTGCCGTCGTTGTCGACAAAGCCGGCCCACTGCATCCTGTAAAGCCCCAACAGATTGATCCCTTCACTCATTCCGGCGAAGCCAGCGTTGGCATAGGCATAGGAATTGGAATAGTTGGTGAACATGGGAGCCTGCTGCGCCCTGACACTGAAAGCCGCCGTCAGAATTATGGCGAAAAGGAGGGCAATATGTGTGACTTTCGTCTTCAAAACCTGTTTTTTTGTTGATTTTTGAACCGCGAATTTACGAAAATAGTATTGAACTCACCAAATTAATTTTTCTGCGACATGATTAACCATTTGAAATTCAGAATAATATTTTTTACCTGAACAGCCTAATGATGTCGTTGCCATTGGCCAAGATGACCAAACCAAGCACAAGAATGAGTCCGACGGTCTCGGCCACCTCCATGAACTTGTCGCTGGGCTTGCGCCGTGTGATGATTTCGACGAGCAGGAAAAGGATGTGGCCGCCGTCCAAGGCCGGGATGGGCAGGATGTTCATCACGGCGAGTGCGATGGAGAGGAAGGCCGTCATGCGCCAGAAGATGCTCCAGATCCATTGGTCGGGGAAGATTTTGCCGATGCTGATGAAACCGCCCACGTTCTCGTAGCCCTTGGTCTTGGGGTTGAAGATGAGCTTGACCTGCTTCCAATAGTCGCTCAGTTCGTCGAAGGTCTTGGAGAAACCGGCGGGAATGGCCTGCCAGAAGGTGTATTCCTTGGTCTCGATCTCGAAATAGTCGGGGAGATAGGTTTTCGTGTAGGCACCAATCACGCCTTCCTCGGGGAGATGCATGGTCAAAGCCACGGTGTCGGCACCGCGCAACACAATGACTTCGATATCTTGGTTCTTGAACTGCTTGATGTTTTTGACAAAGTCCTGATAATAAGGTGTAGCGATGTCATTAATGCCTATGATGGCGTCGCCTTCCTTCAGTCCGCCAGCCTGTGCCGCCGAGTTGTCCATCACATCGGCCACCACAAAGGGGAACCTGTAGGAGATGAAGTTGGGGTCCTGCGAGCTGAGCAACGTGGCCACGGCATCATCGGGAAGATTAATGGTGATGGCCTCGCCGTTGCGCTCCACTTCGACGGTCTTGGCCTTGTCGAGGATGATCTGCATGGGGATGTCCTGGAACTTTTCGATCTGGTTGCCATCGACGGACATAATCTTGTCGCCGTCGCGGAAACCCAACTCATAGCCGAGGCTGTCGACCGTGATGCCGTATTTGTTGACTTCCTTGGTAGGCAGATACTGTTCGCCTTCCTTGGTGAGCAAGCCGATGTAGATGACAAAGGCGAGGAGCACGTTCATGGTGACACCCGCAATCATGATGATGAAACGCTGCCAAGCGGGCTTAGAGCGGAACTCCCACGGCTGCGGGGGCTGCTGCATCTGCGACTTGTCCATCGACTCGTCGACCATGCCGGCAATCTTGTTGTAGCCGCCCAGCGGGAACCAACCGATGCCGTATTCGGTGCTGTCGCTGCGGCGCCAGTCGTCTTCCGGCAAGGTGTTCAGGTCGATGGGTTCGTATTTGGTTTGCTTCTTCCCTGCCGCGTCGCGATATTCGGTGGCGGTATAGCTCTCTGGCACATTCTTCGCAAAGAACTTGAAACGCCACTTGCCGTTCACCTTCTTGCAACGGAAGATGGAGAAGCCCCAATCGAAGAAGAGGTAGAACTTGTCGACGCGCGTCTTGAAAGCCTTGGCGGCGAGGAAATGCCCCAATTCGTGGATGAAAATCAAGATGGAAAGGGAGAGGAAAAACTGCAATACCTTAATTAATATAGTCATGGTTTGTTTTGTTTATCGTTGGAAAAAGCGTGCAAAGATAATGATTTTTATTTTCCGTCGGGCTGATTAATGGTCATATATTCAACAGGATTGATGGCGATGCCGTTGTGCCAAAGCTCGAAATGGAGGTGTTCGAAGGTGGCTTCGTCGCCCGATTCACCCAAGATGGCGATGGCCTCACCCGCCCTGACATAATCGCCTTCCTTCTTCAAAAGCGTAGCATTGTGCTTATAGACAGAGAAATAGCTATCCTCGTGTTGGATACCGATGCAATAGCCGTTGTTGATGCTCCAAGTGGAGAACACCACGGTGCCGTCCAATGTGGCGTTGATGATTTGGTCGCCGGCGGAAACGATGTCGATGCCATAGTGAGCTTCGTCGGCATCGAAAGCATTGGTGACCGAGCCATTGAGCGGCACAAAGAAGTTCTTGACGAGGGTGCCAGGCTTGGTGGTGCTCATCAGGTCGGCACCAAAGAGGTTGTATTGGTCTTGGGCCTCGTATTCGGCGCGGAGCAGGCTGTCTTGCACCGACTTCCTCAGCGTAATTGTGTCGGTGACACCCGCTGGCAGAGGCTCGTAGATGCTCAAGGAGGCCAAGGCACTGTCGGCGGCGAAGTCGTAGCCTTCGACGATTTTCTTCAAGTTGTCGAAATAGACGTCCTTCTTGTGCATCTCACGGCTGAGCGAGTCGGCACGGAGGTTGAGCAGGTAGACCTCGCGGTTGAGGTTGGTGTCGGTGTAGCCAGGGATGTATTCGCGCAGCGGCGTGAAGGCGATGATGATGGACGTGATGACGATGAGCAGCAAGGCCACGCCAAAGATGACGAGGACGAGGTTGAGCAAATTGAGGCGGAACTTGAGCATGGTATTGCCCGTTTCGTCGTGCGACATCGAGAAGTCGTATTTCCTGTTGAGTTTCTTGAGGGAAACGTTGCGCAGGCTGATTTTCCGCTGCTTCTTGTTTTGTTGTTCTTCGGGCATTTTCTACACAGATAGGTTATTAATAACTTGCAAAGGTAGAAATTATTGCGGAAAGGGGAAAAAACCTGACAGCCTACCGCAAAAAAGGGAATGAAATGCCACTAAAGACTCAACCGGCAAAGCTCAAAATTCACTCCTTGACGAACTTCCCGCCCGCCAGCTCCTGTTCCGCGTTGTAGACGCGATAGGTGTAGACGCCCGCCTTGAGGCCCGAAACGCCCACCATGAGCACATTGCCCTCGCCTCGGACAAACCTGTCAACGCAGGGACGGCCAAGGGCATCCGTGATGCTGATGCGGCAGCCTTCCAAGTTGTGCACATCGCTGATGTCGATGTTCAACTCATCCTTGGCAGGATTAGGATAGGCCAAAGCTTTTATCGCTTCTTGTGGCACTTCCTTCACACTGCATGGAATGGGGTTGAAATCCTCACGCGAGAAACGGATAATCTTTACCGTGGGTTCGACATACCAAGAGTCTCCCTTAATGCAGAACACGCATCCGCCGTCACTAGTAGGAAATACGGCTTGGGGATAGTAGTCCAGTTCGTCCCAAAGTTCAACCTTTCCAAGGATTTCCAATCCTGTGCTCACAAGATAGGCGCATGGATAGAGTGGGTCAAGCCAACTCTCCGTATGGCATCTCGTTGATACATAGACAGTGCTGTCGTTGGCGTATGCCGTTCCTCCAAAAGCGTAAAACAAAGTGTCTGGTTTGTTGATTTCGGCCTTCTCTATGATTTCTCCCTCTCGGTTCATTTTCCCGATAAGCAAATGTGGTTTGTTGTGGACAACTGTATCTTGCTGGTCCGCAACAAGAAGCATCTCGTTTTCATTGTACCAACTAACAATGTGTGGGCGGTTTACATACTTGCCTGAACTTAACTCCGGTAGAGATATGTCGTCGATAAAAAAGTCATTCGTCAGATTGAAGTCGTAATCGAAATAGAGCAAGGATTGTAGCCCGTTTCGCCCTGCACACACTCCAATGATTTGGTCACTATACGGGTCGTTCCAAAGTATTTGGTTACGAATTTGATGTATGTAGCAAATCGGGTCTGGCGGGTCGGCCAACAGATACCGACAATCCAGGCTGTCTCCTGACTGGGTGAAG
>CAMKAR010000072.1 GCA_946410535.1 uncultured Bacteroidales bacterium | reverse complement strand
GCGGCACCACGCCAACCGTCCCGACCGAAGAGGGCATGTACCTCGGCATCATCGGATTCAACGAACAGCTGTTTCAAAAAGACATCAGCTTGCTGAACAGTTCGACAAAGTCGCAGTTCACTTCGTTTATCAACAGTCTTACACAAGCCGACCTCACTGCCTTGTATTATGCTGATTATATCGCCTTGCAAAAGCTGAAAGACTATCCCGAACCACCCACGCTGACACAGGTGGCTCTCGTCACTTTCACCGACGGCATCGACAATATCTCGACCAGCAACAACATCATGGATCCAAACGGCTATGGCAGCATTGCCAACTACCGCACAGCCTTGAACACTATGATTATGGGCGAGCAAGTGCATGGGAAAAACATCTCGGCCTATTCCATTGGCTTGAAAGGTCCAGACGCTCAGTCGAATCTAAACGAATTCCAAACCAACATCAACATGCTTGCCAGTAGCCCGAACAACGCCTATTTGGTTGAAGACATGAACAACGCCTTGCAGAAATTCGAAGAAATCGCCAATACGCTCTATTCTCAAAACACGACCGTCAACCTGAAACTGAGACTGCCTGGCGGTCTTGATGACGGGATGACCATTCGCTTCACTTTTGACAACACCACAGACGGCAGCTCATCAAAATACATCCAAGCTACCTACAAAAGAACCGAAAACAACGGAAGGCGTTTGGAAAACATTACTTACCAAGGTTTTACACAAGGAGCTTCGTCACTAAATTCTGTTTCGCAGTCTGAGTTGGGAACCTACCATTGGTTTGAATTTGAGCGTCTATCCATTCCCAGCACACCCAATCCCATTCCCATCTCGCAAGACGAGATCAATCGCCTGCAGTTGTGGAAAAGGCAAGGCTCATCTTGGCAATTGGATACGGAATACCCCATAGAAAGTTCAACCGAGATAACGGAAAAAAAGAGCAGTGCCTTAATCATGTTGGTACTTGACTGCACTTCATCGTTAGCTAACGAGTTCAACCCAATGAAAAACGCGGCTGTCCGTTTCGTGGAGACCTTGGTCACCTCAAGCGGTAGCGGAAACGGAGGAGGAAACAGCGGCGGCGGCAACAATGGCGGCAACACTGTTCCCGATGGTATCATCAACGGCAAGTTTTCGATAAGTCCAAGCCAAAAGGTGTATTTCTCGAAAGGCAACCTGCAATACCAAGCCTCGACCAACACATGGCGTTTCGCCTCGCACCAATATGATTACATCGGCACCGACAACGCCAACATCTCGCAAACCAACAACGGCTGGATTGACCTTTTCGGCTGGGGCACGAGCAACTTTGCCCACGGCGCAAACAGTTACCAACCCTATTCCACAAGCCAAAACTACAACGACTATTTGGCCTACGGCTCGTCCACTGCCAACCTGAACGACCAAACGGGCTTGGCCGACTGGGGCGTGAACGCCATCAGCAACGGGGGCAACGAAACCCGCGCATGGCGCACACTGACGAAAGATGAGTGGTCGTATCTGCTGACAAGCCGGAACACTGCTTCTGGAAAGCGATACGCCAAGGCTGAGGTGGCCGGCAAAAACGGCCTCATCATCCTGCCCGACGATTGGAGCAACTCGACCTACACACTGAACAACGCCAACAGCGGCAGCGTCTCGTTCAGCGACAACGTCATCTCATCCTCCGCATGGAGTACCTTGGAAACCGCAGGCGCGGTGTTCCTCCCAGCAGCCGGAAGCCGCGCCGGAGCCTCGGTGAGCGGCGCGGGAACGAGCGGCTACTATTGGTCGTCGTCGTGCCAAAACCCGACATACGCTTACCTTTTGAGTTTCAACGAAAACAGTCTCTCCCCCTACCAAGGCGACTTCCGCTATTACGGACAAAGCGTCAGGGTGGTTTGCGAGGCGGAATGACCTAATCATATGAATAACTTTTGTATAAAACAGTTCTATTTATTATTGTTGGAGACTTGTTCCAATTCACTTTAGCTTGGGATTCTTTGACATTACCCACGCAAACCAACCCATCTATAAGCCAATAATTTACACAACTAACATAACTAAACAAATGAAAAAGCATTTGATGAGCATGTTCGCTTTGGTTCTCGGCATCGGTATGGCGCAAGCTAAGCCAGTCAGCGTGAGCCAAGCCAAGTATGTCGGACAACAATTTGTACAAGCCAACTTCGACCAAGCCCGTCAGGACTCGGAAATCACCCTTGTCTACACGGGTACTTCATCCCGCAACGAGACTTGCTTCTATGTTTTCAACGTCGGAACGACCGGTTTCGTGATCGTTTCAGCCGACGACTTTTACCGTCCCATAGTGGCCTATTCCAAGGAAGGCTGCTTTGATGCCCAGAACATTAATCCTGAGTTTGCCTTTATGCTCAACAAGGTGATTGAAGGCCGTGAAGGAAGACTCACGGGCCAAGCCACTCCCAAAGTCACAGCTGAATGGCAAACTGTAATGAATACTGGCAGATTGATTTCCCGCAACGGAGGCCGTGGTGCGTTTTATCTCTGCGAAACCAAGTGGAACCAAGACTATCCTTACAACTACTATTGCCCCAGCGGCCCTGGCGGCCCTGGCGGTCGCGTCTATGCCGGCTGTGTGGCAACAGCAATGAGCCAGATGATGAAGTATTGGAACCACCCGCAGCAAGGCACGGGCAGCCACACCAACCCCAACGGTGGCAGCGCCAACTTCGGCAACACCTACTACGATTGGGGCAACATGCCTAACTCCATCAATTCCAACTCTCCCCAAGAGCAAATTGATGCCGTTGCCACACTGATGTACCACTGCGCCGTTGCTGTCGACATGCAATGGTCGGTCAATGGTAGCGGTGCCTATTCGCAAGATGTCCCCCAGAGAATCTCACAGTATTTCGGCTATACCAACCAGGCCACTTTGCAAAGCCGTGATTCCTACACCTACGTCAATTGGATGGCCATGCTGAAGGAATCGCTCGACATGGGTTGGCCGGTCTATTATTCGGGTCAAAGCTATGCTGAAGGACATGCCTTCATCTGCGATGGTTATGACGACAACGATTTGTTCCACTTCAACTGGGGCCGAGGTGGCAACGACGACAATTACTTCGACTTCGACCAAATCGACTACAACTCGTATGACCGCGCCATCTTCAACTTCGTCCCCACTGGTGTCTACAATGCCACGGCTCAAGCACCCACCAATTTCACTGTGACTCCAGCTCCCAATTATGGGTTGGCCGCCACTGTGTCGTGGACCAATCCTTCCAAGACTTTGAACGACAGCAACCTTACCAGCATCGACCAAATTGTGGTTTGCCGCGACAACGAAATCATTTACACCCAGAACAATGTCTCTCCCGGTGCACAAATGAGCATTATCGACAACAGTGTGCCGCGCTTCGATTCATTTGATTATACAGTATATGCCGTTTGCAGCGGCAGCCACGGCAGGATAGCGTACCAAAAAAAAGTCGGCTTCGGCCCTGTCTGTACTTGGAACGTTAATATCACCCAAGCCTCAAATCAAGGCTTCCGTGGAGGTGCCATCCATATCTACAATGCTGCAGGCACTGAAATTGGTCAGGTAACTACCACCAACTCCAACATCCAGTCAATCCCCGTCGATATGCCTCTCGGAATGGTGTCGTTCGGCTGGTCAGCCCCGACTCAGACAGGTGCATTCGACATGACCTTCACCATCAAGGATTCGCAAAATAATTCAGTTTACACCTATTCAGGCTCTTCCACGAATATGACAGAAGGCATCTTTTTCAGTGCCAACAACGGATGTGGAAGCCAAGCAGGTACAGGCGTGCCTTCCAACCTCGTCGCCCTGGTCGACACGGGAAACAACCGTAATATCAATGTCTCTTGGGACGGTATTAACAATTCAGGCTATGGCTACTTGGTGTATCGCGATTATATGCTCTACCGTCTTATCCCCAATGCCACATTCTTCGTCGATGAAAACGCCGCAATAGGTGGCCACTGCTATTATGTCGGATACCTTTACGACGGCGGTGAAAACGGCAACTACACCAACGAGTCGTGCGCTACGTCAGGCGAGTGCTATGCTCCGCGCAACCTCGACTATGAGTATACGGGCAATAACAATAAGATTAAACTCCTTTGGGAAAGACCAGAACCCTCAGATGGACTTTCAGGCTACTATATCTTTAGGAAAACTGACGATACAGAATATACCCGTATCAAACTGCTTGGTGCCAATGCCACTAGCTATACCGACAATTCAGCCAACGTGGACGGCACTTGGTATTACTACAAGTTATACGCCTATTATGGAGACCTTGATTGTGAGTCTGCTCCAGCCAATTGGATTCACGATGAGAACCAGTTCTATCTGCCTGTTTACTACTCGAACACAGGTGTAAATTATACCATCACCGCCACGGCCAGCCCTTCTAATGCGGGAACCATCACTGGCGCAGGCTCATACGCTTCGGGAAGCACTTGCACCCTTCGCGCCACACCCAACAGCGGTTATACCTTCGTGAATTGGTTGGAAAACGGCACTTCAGTTTCCATCAACGCCACTTACTCCTTCACGGTAACAGGCAACCGCAATTTGGTGGCAGTGTTCGACGTTGCCCCAACGAACTACACCATTACCGCCACAGCCAATCCAAGCAACGGCGGCTCGGTCACAGGAGGAGGTACATACGCATCGGGAAGCACCTGCACCCTTCGCGCCACACCCAACAGCAGTTACACCTTCGTGAACTGGACCAAAAACGGAACGCAAGTGTCAACAAATGCAACTTATAGCTTTACGGTAACGGGGAACGGCTCGTATGTGGCTAATTTCGAGCCAATTCCAGTAGAATACGCCATCACGGTCAATGCCGATCCAGCCAATGGAGGCACGGTTTCGGGCGGTGGCACCTACGCGGAAGGCTCCACTTGCGTTATTTCAGCCATGCCCAACGAAGGCTATGTGTTTGAGAACTGGACACGAAATGGCACGGTGGTTTCAACGGAACCAACCTATAGCATCGTCGTAATCAGAAACCTTACATTTGTGGCACATTTCGCCCAAAACGCCAACCAAGCCACCATCACCGCCACAGCCGAACCTGTTGAAGGCGGCTCGGTGTCGGGTGGCGGAACCTACGAATTAGGCTCCAATTGCACCTTGAATGCAGTTGCCGCTGTCGGCTATGAATTCGTCAATTGGACATTGAACGGCAGCCAAGTCTCAACAGATGCTTCGTTCAGTTTCACGGTCACAGGCAATGCCGTTTATGTGGCACATTTCAGCGAAATCGTCAACCACTACACCGTTTCGGCCAATGTGCAGCCCGCCAATGCCGGATCGGTCATTGGTGCCGGCACCTACGAGGAAGGCGCTTCATGCACCCTTATCGCCATTGCCAACCCAACTTACACCTTCGTGAGTTGGACGGAGAACGGAGCTGTTGTCTCAACCGATGAACAATACACCTTTACTGTGGAGCGCGACAGGGATTTGGTTGCCGTGTTCTCGCAAGGGCTGTTCTACACCATCACAGCAACGGCAGGTCCCAATGGCACCATCACGCCAGAAGGCGAAATCATCGTGGAGCCCGGCAAGGACAAGACTTTTGCCATCATTCCCAACAGCGGATGCCGAGTGAGCAAAGTTTTGGTGGATGGCGTGGATGTCGGCCCTGTGGAGTCCTACACCTTCCGCAGTGTGAATGCCAACCATTCCATTCGCGCCCAATTCAGTGGCCTCGGCGTGGACGACAATCCCATGCATGAGTTGAAGGTCTATCCCAATCCTGCCAATGAAATGCTCAACATCAAGGGCAATGACATCAAGCGCATCGCGGTTTACGACATTCTGGGTACTCTCCATTATGAAAAGGAAACCAAGGAAAGCAATCCCTCCATCAGTCTTGTCGGCTTTACGCAAGGCACCTACCTTCTGAAGGTCGAGTTCACTGACGGCAGCCACGGCTGGTCGCGCTTCGTGATTGCACGATAAGCCACGTGACATATTTCACCTCTCCTCCACCTTGAGAGCGCCGCATGAACCCTTGGCGCTTTTGGGGTGGAGGCATTGTATATTTGCTCCAACTGGCACGATGAAAAATCTCCAACTTACATGGTAAAAAATCTCCAACTGGCAAGATGAAAACAATATATAAATTTGATTATCAGTTATTTATATTTATTTTCAAACACAACACATGATAATCAAAAATAAAGTCGTTTTTTTGCAACGAATTGAAAGGAATAAAACATGGACGAACGATGGAAAGCCCGTCGTTCATGATGATAATGACAGCCACGGGTTCGTATGCCTATCAACGCAAAGACGGCGTGCTGGTGGTGCCTATCGGGTGCTTGAAGGATTAATTGATAAATCCGAGGACGAGAAACAATAGTTTTTCCTAATTTTGCAATCATAAAACCAAGCAAGCTGTGTTCAAGAAAATCCTAAATACCTTCGGGACGAAGATTATGGCCGCCGCGCTCAACTTCCTCATCGCCATCATCATCTCGCAAACGCTGGGTGACACGGGCTCGGGGACGCAGTCGCTGGTGGTGGCCACCATTGCCTTTATCCTCATCTTCTCCGAGATTGTGTGCGGTGCCAGCATCATCTACCTCGCGCCACGCCATTCGTTCAAGAAGATTTTGGTCGCATCGGTGGTTTGGTCGGCGTTGATTGCCGTGGTCATGGGCTTCGGTATCAGGCTGTTCTACCCTAAATTGGAGCCTGATTTGGTCGTCCACGTCGCCATTCTGTCGTTCATTTCCTCGCTCAGCAACATCAACTTCCGTTTTCTGGTCGGCAAGGAGGAAATACAAAAGGCCAACTACAACACGCTGCTCCAACCCGTGCTGCTCACCCTGACCCTCGTGCTCTACCACTTCATCCTCAAGCGCGAAGGCATTTATGGCTACCTCATCGGCCTATACGCCGCCTACGGAGGGACTTTCCTACTGGGAATCTGGATGTTACGAAACGAATATGCCAACCTGCGCCACGACAAGGACAAAGACTACAAACCCGTCTTGAAAGACCTGTTCAAATACGGTTTCCTCAACCAAACAGGGCATTTCGTACAGTTCTTCAACCTAAGACTAAGCTACTATTTGTTAGATAGTTACATCGGTCGCGAACAAGTCGGTGTGTTCTCTCGCTCGGTCTCGCTGGCCGAGTCGATATGGATCATCAGCAACAGCATCGCCTTGGTGCAATACGCCCGCATTGCCAACGCCGACGACCGGCAATATTCCCAAAAACTCACCTTGGACTTAGGCAAAATCTGCCTTTTGGTCTCGGCCATGGCCGTCGTGGTGCTCTGCCTGCTCCCGCCACAGTTCTACGTCTTCGTCTTCGGCAAGGACTTCGGCGAGATGGCCCACCTCATCCGCATCCTCGCGCCGGGCATTCTTTTCTACTGCATTTTCCTCATCCTCGGACACTATTATTCGGGCACCGGCCGTTATCAGATGAACACTTTCGCCTCCCTCTGCGGACTGGTGGTCACTTTTGTCTGCGGCTTCACGCTGATACCGCGTTACGACATCACCGGAGCGGCCATCACCTCGGCGGCGGCATATACGGTCAATGCGATATTCCTAATCATCTTCTTCGTCAAGGAGTCGAACTTCAAAGGCCGCGACTTCCTGCTGAAAAAGAGTGAGATACAAAATTACCTTGCTGAACTCAAACAACAATTCCTCAAGCAACCCACTGAAAATGAACAAACTGAATAAATTCTTCAAAGCCCTTGGGCGCATCGTCAAACATCCTTACCTGCTCAACCTCGTCCTGCAAGACGAAAACAGCAACAAAGAGGATGTCATCCAAAAATATGGTCTCAAGGACGGCCTTCCGCTCTTGGAAATCAACGCGTTGTTCCCCGACTTCCACGAAATCGCGAAGCCATACGCCTACCTTTCGGGCGCCACCATGCCCATCGACATTGCGCTGATGCGTGCCTTGGCCAAGAAATACGAGGTGCAAGACTATTTCGAAATCGGCACCTGGCGCGGCGAAAGCGTGGCTAACTTAGCCGATGTGGTCCAACATTGCGTCACTTTTAACCTGCCCAAAGAAGACATCATCAAGCTGACCAATAACCAGTTATACGCTGATTTGCACAGTTTCTTCAGTAAGGACCTGCCCAATGTGGAGCAACTTTACGGAGACTCCCAGACCTTCGATTTCGCGCCGCATTTCGGAAAATACGACATGGTCTTTGTGGACGGCGACCACCACTACGAAAGCGTGAAGAAAGACACCGAGACCGCCTTCAAGCTGCTGAAAGGCGACCGCAGCATCATCGTTTGGCATGACTATGGCCTCGACCCCGAGACCATCCGTTGGGACGTGATGGGTGCCATCCTCGATGGAACACCTGCCGAAAAACGCAAGCATATCTACCATGTTTCCAATACTTTGTGCGCTGTTTATCTGCCTGATGACTTCACCACGCATAAACTTGTGCCTTACGAACTGCCCAAGAAATACTTTGAAATCGAGATTAAAACCATAACTATTAACAATTGATTCTCTGGATTGCTTCGTCGTTCCTCCTCGCAATGACGCGAAGCGACGACAAAGCCCCGAAGGGGCGACAAGATGTCAACGGGCGATTTCAATCCCCGCTGAAAAAAAGACGAAGGGTGTCGTTCCATGCACTGACACAACACCACGTCCCAAAGGGACGACACTTCATTAACCGTAGGTCGCGACCTACGGACAAACAAGACGGCTGCCACAGTGTGACAGCCCTACAACTGAACAACCAACAACTGCAAACTAACAACTAATGAACATCCTGCACCTATTGAGCTGGTTCCCCACCCCCGACGACCCCACACTGGGCAACTTCTGCGTCCGAATGATCGACGCGCTGCCCGAGGAATGCCATTCCGTCATCCTCTCCGTCTGCGACGGCAAGGACATGACGAAACCCTTCGAGGTCAAGGAGATACAAGGTGCGCACCACACCCATGTGCAGATCTATATCCGTCCGCCAAAGGTCAATGCCATTCGCAAACTGAAGATGTTGCGTATGTACCAATACGGCTTGAAATACATCAAAAAGCATTTCTTCGAGCCGGATTTGG
>CAMKAR010000071.1 GCA_946410535.1 uncultured Bacteroidales bacterium | reverse complement strand
GACAACCTTTGAAAATCACTTCTGGAGAAAAACAGTTCCAAAACGAGTTCCTCACAGACAAGGCCACTGGCAAGACCTACGGCCTATTTGTTGACAATGGGATGAACCACATCGGCCTCTACGATCCTGAAGCGGGCACTGTCGGCATGGGACAAAAGGCTAGCAAAAAGATTTTTCCAAGAGTATTCAAGGTGCATGGTGGCTATGCCTACAGCGCGTTTTTCGACTCGGAGAGCAATCGCGGGGTGATTAGTCGGGTGAAGATAGAATGATTGTCCTCACACAGATGGAGTATGTTTTTTTCACGCAGAAAACGCAGAACCATGGGAAACGCAAAGCGACGAAAAACCATCCTTCTCATAATTCCCAAGATTCTGCGTGAAATAATTCCCTAACTTTGCGCCATGAAAAACCTTTTCAGATTAAGATACGACAGCCGCTGGGGCGAGGAATTGTTCCTCACGGGAAACACCTCAGAATTAGGAAATTGGAATACCAACAAGGCCGTTCCGATGAAATATGTGGGGCCGGGGATTTGGTCCGCCTCTGTAGAGACGCGCCATGGCACGTCTCTACCAGCAACGGAATACAAATATTTCATCCGCGAAAACGGCCAAATCCGTTGGGAGGACGGCCCCAACCGCATCCTGTCCGAGGGCAAAGACCGCGTTTGGGATTGGTTCGGCCTCACCGAAAGGCAGACGATGCGCGGCGTGGCCGTGCCGCTGTTCAGCCTGCGCACGGAAAATGATTTCGGTATCGGCGAATATGCCGACTTGCCGAAATTAGGTAATTGGTGTTTAGTCAACGGCTTGAAAATCATCCAAATCCTGCCCATCAACGACACAACCTTACACTACGACTGGCGCGATTCGTACCCGTACAATGCCATTTCGGCCTTTGCGCTGAACCCGATTTATTTGAACCTCAAGAAATTGGGGATTTCGGAAAAAACAACCCAACTCAACAAAAAGGACACCGTCGATTATCCCAAAGTACTGAAAACCAAATGGAAATATTTCCAGACCGCCTTTGAGCAACAATGGGATTCCCTTAAAGAAACCGCTGATTTCCAGCAATTTATCAAAGAAAACGAGGACTGGCTCCATGACTACGCCCAATTTTGCGCCGAGCGCGACGGCAACGGCACGGAAATCCACCTCTTTCTGCAATACCACTGTGACAAGCAACTGCGCGAGGCCGTCCGCGCCTTGCACGACAAAGGCCTGCTGCTGAAAGGCGACATCCCCATCGGGGTGAATCCCAAAGGCGTGGACGTGAAATCGCATCCCGATTTGTTCAACCTCGATGTGCAAGTAGGTGCACCGCCCGACGACTTTGCCGCCGAAGGTCAGAATTGGGGCTTTCCGTCCTACAACTGGGAACGGATGGCAAAGGACAACTACGCCTGGTGGTGTCGCCGCCTGCAAGTGATGAGCCGCTACTTCGATGCCTACCGCATCGACCATATCTTAGGCTTTTTCCGCATTTGGGAGATACCGAAGACGGCCAAGTCGGGCTTGTTGGGGCATTTCAGCCCTGCCCTGCCATTGAGCGTGGAAGAAATTGAAAACCAAGGATTTCATTTCATAAAAAGCAAGCACCTAAAAACAGGACTGAACACCCTTTTCCTCCCTGACCCACACGACAGCGAGAAACTTCATCCCCGCATCGAATTGCAGAAAACGGCCCTTTACCAGTCCTTGCCCGACGACCAAAAACAAGCCATCGACCGCATCTATGAGGACTTCTACTACCACCGCCACAACGAGTTTTGGAAACAGAAAGCCCTTGAAAAACTGCCGCCGCTCATCAATGCCACAAAGATGATTGCCTGCGGCGAGGACCTCGGCATGATTCCCGTCTCCGTGCCCGAGGTGATGCAACAGTTGGGCATCATGAGCCTTGAAGTGCAGCGGATGCCCAAAGTGTTCGGTCACGCTTTTGTGCACACCGAAGACCTGCCCGAAAACTGCGTCTACACCACCGGCACCCACGACATGCCCACCTTGCGCGGCTGGCTGGCCGAAGACCGCGTGCGCGCCCGCCAGTTCCTCGACAGCCTCGACCTCGACGACCGCAAAGTCACTGGCAAGACAATCAAAAAAATCTTGGAAAAGCATTGCGACAGTCCATCGAAGTGGAACATCTACCCGCTGCAAGACCTTTTGGACACAAATGAAAAGATTTGGTCGCCCAACCCCAAAGACGACCAAATCAATGTGCCAGCCGACCCGAAAAACAAATGGTGCTGGCGGATGAAAAATTCGTTGGAAGACATGCCGATTTGAAAAAAAAGCCTACATTTGCAACGAAAAAATTGTCGCGAAATTTTCGTCGCGAAATTTTCGTGGCAATCAAGCGCAAAATCACAATCTAATATTTAGTCATAATGTCAAGTAAAACAAAGGATTTCAACCCATTCTCCGTACTCGCTTATATAGGAAACGACTACTTTTGCGACCGTGAAAACGAAACAAAACGGCTTATTGAAGCACTCAAAAATGGCCGAAATATAACCCTAATCAGCCCAAGAAGAATGGGAAAAACAGGGTTAATCAAGCATGTTTTTGAAAGATTTGACCCAAAAGAAGCCAATTGCTTTTACGTTGACTTGGACCAAACCTCCTGCCTCGCCGACTTGGTACAAGCCTTCGGCAAGGTCGTATTGAAACAAATCGTCATGCCTTCTGGCCGGGTTTGGAAAGAAATCTTATCGTGGTTCAAGTCGCTACGACCTGTTCTCTCCGCCGAGCCATCAACAGGCGCACCGCAAATCAGCCTTGACATCAAGCCGGCGGAAGCAGAAGCGTCGTTGGACGAGATTTTCGGCTGGTTGGAAAAGTCGAAGTTGCCGTGCCATGTTGCATTCGATGAATTTCAAGTCATCTCCGATTACCCCGAACCAAAGATGGAGGCTCTGTTGCGCAGCCACGTCCAACATCTCACCAATGTCCATTTCATCTTCGCAGGAAGCCAAAAGCACCTGATGACCGAAATGTTTATGGCTGCCAACCGCCCGTTTTTCCAAAGCACGCAGATGTTCCCGCTATACGAAATCCCTGAAGATGCCTATTTTGACTTTGCCCAACGTCACTTTGAGCGTCACAAGCAAACTTTGTCAAAAGAGACTTTCCATGAGCTGTACACTACTGTTTACGGACACACTTGGTATATCCAATGTGTGCTCAACCGACTTTATCAATACGGCACACGCCAAATCGATGGGCAAACCTTAGCCACAACGATAGAAGACATTCTGGAAGAATACAAGGAAACCTTTAGGACTTACTGCAAACTCCTCACTTCCAACCAATTGTCACTCATTAAATCTATCGCTCATGAAGGAAAAGTGAAGGAAATTGGAAGTCAAGAGTTCCTGCAAAAACACCAGCCTGGGCCAGCCAGCACCGTGCGAAGCGCCCTCCGAGTGCTCACCGACAAGGAGTTGGTTGCTGAGGACGAAGACGGCTACAGCGTTTATGATCGGTTTTTCGGGCTTTGGCTGAGACAATAAAAAAGCCAGAACCTTTAACAGCTCTGGCTTTAAACTTTTACGTCCCATCCAACTCACGGCAGTTCATCATGAATGATATCCGAAGCGCCTGAAGTGTTGCTATCCCCCGTGAAGGCTGTTCCAGTAAAGTGCAGATCGCTGGCCCCAGAAAGGCCGACTTTGATGGTGCCATCGCAATGGATGTAGGCATTGCTTGCGCCCGACAACGAGCCTTCACATCGGTCGCAAACGAGACCATAACGATTGTCCACAACTGTTTTCTTGATGTTGCTCGCGCCTGATAAATCGACTTTAAGCGTTGCAACTTGACCCGTCAGCGTGGCGTCAGAAGCACCGGCCAAGTCAAGGTCAAGGTCGGTGGCCGAAACACCGCTCTCGATTATGGATGCACCCGACAGATTCGTGTCGATTTCGTCCGCATTGATGTCGCAATAGAAATCGGAAGCGCCCGACAAGTCCACTTCAACTTTCTCGCCTTCAAGGCCGTATTCCGAACGGAACTCGGAAGCGCCCGACAAGTCGACACTCGTCAGATGGGCATTGTAAGGGATGATGGCTTTCATTTCGCCGCCATAGAAGTTAACCTTGTCCTTGATTCGAATTTTCAGTGTGTTGTCGACAACTTCAACCACCACCTTCGGCATGACATTCTCGCCAACCGTGACCGTGACAACCTCAACGGCATCACTCACAGTGACCTCAAACGCATTCTGCACTTCAAGCTCAGTGTAGTTGCCAGAAATGTCGAAATTCTTCGTAACAGGCTCACCAGCAAACTTTTGGCAACCACTAATGGCAAGCAAAAACAAAGCAGAAAGAACAACCAAACACTTTTTCACTACGATTAAGCCGCCGTTATATACCATCGGGGCATCGGTTTTAAGTTGACGAATTATGGGGGCAAAAGTACAAAAGAATTTGATTGCCTGTTTTGTCATGGAGGGAGTTTTGGAAGAATTTGTTTGCTACAAATACTGTTTTTGGAGGAATATATGTATCTGTATCGAAAAAGATGTATCTTTGCGGTCAGAAACACAACTCAATTTGCCATGAGTACTCCGACAATGATATCCATTATAGCAGATTATTTCAAGACCCAACCAGTGTTGAAAGCATGGCTGTTCGGCTCGTATGCCCGAGGTGAGGAAACCTCCGACAGCGACATTGACATTCTTTTCGTTCCCGACAAATCGCAGCATTTCAGCCTATTCACGTTGGGTGGCATGTATGAGGACTTGAAAGACCTGTTGGGATGCGAGGTGGACTTGATTACCGATGGAGGCCTTTTGCCCTTTGCCCGCGAGAGTGCCGACCGAGACAAAATACTAATCTATGAGAGAACCGCGTAAAGACCCGAAAAGGCTTGCTGACATTTTGGAAGCCATCGACATCATTTTCCAATATGTGGGAAATGACGATATGGCAGCATTTGTCGCCGACCACATGCGCTATCATGCTGTGGTTTACAACATTATGATTATTGGAGAGGCCGCCAACATGCTCACTTTTGAATTTCGTGAAAGCCATCCGCTTACACCGTGGAGACAAATTACAGGGATGAGGAATTTCCTCATACATGGCTATCATCAGGTGGAGAAAGACATTGTCTGGAAAGTAATCGAGGAGGATTTGCATCTTTTGAGGCCACAAATTGTGGAGTACCTGAACGAATTACAATGATTCCCAAAGGTGGCCTTATCCACGAAGGCGGGCGCAAAAGTCTGCCGACGGGTGGTGAAAGGAAAATGAAAAAGCCAGAACCTTTTGCGGCTCTGGCTTCATTTTATCCTCTTTCAATATTATTATTCGTATTCGTAATATGTAAAATATTGATAGTTCTCGCCTTCAAAACTCATTATCTGCATAGTCGGAAAATCATCGCTATCATATTGGTAAGAATAGTTAAGATTGCTTTTCCCACCTGCATCACTATCTATAATGGCTTTGGTAACATTGTTTTTGAAAAAACCATGGCCTTCGATAAGCATATCCGTGGCATCTACACCGCAAGAAAGCAAATCAAAGTAACCTTTAAATGGATTGTTCTTTTGGTCAAATTGGAAAGTACAAGATGCGGAAGTCATTCCTCCAGTACCATAATTCGCTATCAAAACAAGTTTTGAGATATTGTCTCCATCCCATTTAAACTCACAAGTTTTGATCGTGTTTTTTGCATGACTTGAACAATCGAACTCACTAAAACACTTTTCTATGCTCTCACACACTTCTGGTACAAACATCAAATGCAACAAATTCAGATGTCCACTGGATTTGTAACCATAATCTGTCTGCACCATTTTTATAACTTTCCCATCTTGATAAGTAAACTCATTGGTAGTAGAAAGATTGTTCTCTATGTAATAATTAATTGACTTCAAAGAATTATCATTGTATGTAAATAATGCATATTCTTTATCAACATAAACATCAATTCTGTCTAGACGATTCTCTTTGTATGTAAAGTTCTCAGTCCACCCAAAATATCCATTCTGCGAATAATAGTCAATAGACTCAAGTGTTTTATCGCCCCATTTCCATACTTGTTCCAAATACTTTTCAGTGTTTGGAGACGAATGGTAAACTCTCTGAATCTTTTTCTTTGGAGAATAAACTCCTGCTTTTTCTTTCGTACATGAAGTCGTGGAGGCTATCAACAGGACTCCCAACAACAATGTAAATGTTTTGAATCTGTTCATTTTTCTATGATTTAATTGATTTAGGATACAAAAATACTTTCTATCCTCGTTACAAAATTCATTTTCAAGTAACCACATTGGACACAGTATCCATTTTGGTTACACGTTGTCAACCAAGAAAAAGCGGTTTCTTTTTTTTATAAAACACGAATTATCAATAATTTATCACGAATTATCCATAAATTTGATTTTTGATAATTCGTGGTTTATTAATGGAAATTCATGTTGAAATACAATATCATGACAATTCATGTTGAAAATCCTCCGAAAGGTCGCGGAAGAAATCATGCTTCAGCGCATCGGAGATGCGGCGCAAAAGGGCAATGTCAATATTGTCCTTGCGGAAGATCTTGTGGACATGCGGGCGGGTGCAGCAAATGTCGTTGGCCAACTGCGTGGCCGTCGTTCCTTGCTGCCGCATCACCTCTTTGATATGTTGCCCGATGTGCATGAAAAAAGCGTGGAATTAGTTCAACCTGTCGGCCATCGGGTTTCCACGCCCACTCAACAACAAGTTATTCCACGCCAAAAATGGCGCTTCATAACGGCTTCTTGTTAAGTTGTCTCAGAATGAGACGGTGTGGAAAATGATGGCCAAGAATTCGTTTTTGAAATGCTATGATTCTATATGTCTATATATCCGTTTGTAGTGTCTATCAGTCGGTTACTTTTAAGGGTTAACGGTGCAAAAGTAGGCATTTATTTGGAATTTGGCACGATGATTGGCGAAACATTTGGAAATTTTGAGTAATTTTGCAGTGTGAAAAGCAAAATGATAGGCGAAAACGGACAAATCAAGCGCAAGAAGTTGGCACTTTGGCGGCAATTGGAACAATTGGGCTGCCTGTGGTCGTACAACAAAGACGCACAACCCGATGACGAATTACTCATCGAGAAAGCATTGCTCTACCTTGAATTTGAGGACTTGCACAAATTGAGCGACCTCTATCCGATGAAGCAAATACAAGGTGTTTGGCGCAACCGCCTGGTTTCGCAAGGCGATTACTACGGCATCATCAACTGGCTTTTGGCAGTAATGTTTTTCGACATCAAGAAACCCGAAAGATATTTGAAACGTTATGGAAAACCAAGACTGGAAATTAGGGCTTAGGGAGGAAACGATTCCTGTTTTCGAGACCGTTTCGCAAATGGAAAGTGTGAAGGGGTTGTATCTTTGTGGAGGCACTGCGCAATCCCTACAAATGCAACACAGGAAAAGCGAAGACCTTGATTTTGAGCTGTTAGGCATTCGAAAAGAACGCCCTTCCCTCGATTTTTCAGCCATAGCAAATGAGGTTTCAAGCGTTTTCCCCGATTGCAGAAAAGAGTTTCTTGGAAAAAACCAACTGCAAATCTTTGTCAATGGAAACGTGAAACTATCGTTTTTCAGGCCGGAAAACTCCGTCCCAGAATTGGGTAAGGGCTTTGTTTACAACAACATCGTAACGCCATCTTTGCAGGAATTGTTGGGGATGAAATTGTTCACCATTGCCGTGCGAAGCGCTTTCCGCGACTATTACGACATTTACGCCCTACTGAAAGAAGGCTACGATTTGGCCAAAGGTGTGGATTATGCAGGCCGTTTTTCGCGCCACACCATACATTCCAAGTTCATTTACAGCATTTTGCTGAATGAAAACTATTTCCACAAACCAGCTGAATTCGCCTTGCTTGAACCGAAATACGAAGTTTCAACCTTTGACATTGCAGAATTTGTGAGGCAATATATTGAGGAAAAAGAGATAAAGATTAAAAAATAACATACTATGAAATTCACCCTCTATACCCATACCGAAGCCGCGCTCAACGAGCGCATCGGATTGATTCTCAGCGAAGAGAAAAAGAAAAGCAACGAAAAGGAAGCCCTGAAAACCATCTTCCAGAGCATCGACTTCACCACCCTTGAGGCTTTCGACAACGAGGCCAAAATCAAGGAGTTTTGCGAGAGGGCTTTGGCTTTCCCGGCGCAGAAGCCGCACCTCTCGGTGCCAGCCATCTGCATCTATAGCCCCTTCATCCGTCAGGCGAAGGAACTGCTGAAAGGCAGCAACATCCGCGTGGCAACCGTTGCCTGCGCCTTCCCTTCGGGCATGATGCCTTTCGACCTGAAGGTGAAAGAAGTGGAATATTGCGTCAACGAGGGTGCCGATGAGGTGGACATGGTCATCTCGCGCGGCACATTCCTGGCTGGTCGCTATGACGAGGTCTTCAACGAAATCAAGACCATCAAGGAGACTTGTGGCAATAAGGCCCGGTTGAAAGTCATCCTTGAGACAGGCGAGCTGAAGACCGTCGAGAACATCCGCAAGGCCAGCGAATTGGCCATCCTTGCCGGTGCCGACTTCATCAAGACCTCGACGGGCAAGGTGCCGGTGGCCGCCACACCCTTGGCCGCCATCGTCATGATTGACACCATCAAGGAATACTATGAGGCCACGGGCAAGAAGGTGGGCTTCAAACCTGCAGGCGGCATGAAAACGCCAGAGGATGCCCTCACCTATTATTATTTGGTGAAAAACATCCTCGGCGAGCAGTGGCTCAACCCGAACCTCTTCCGCGTGGGCACAAGCCGCCTAGCTAACCTGATACTCGAACAAATTCAATAATCACAAAACCCACAAAACTTGCAAAACAACAGAGAAACCAAAGAATAGCGTGTGGCGGCACCCAACCAGGTTGCCGCCAGGAAGCGGGCCGGTTGGCCGCTTCCCCACAACTGAGAGAAAGGTTTTGAGGGTTTTGCAGGTTTTGTTCAATAAAACACATCAACATGACAATCAAAGGAACCTACAAAGGCAATCTCCGCAATGAGATGACCCACGTGCAGTCGGGCAACACCATCATCACCGACGCACCCACCGACAACCACGGCAAAGGCGAAGCCTTCTCGCCCACCG
>CAMKAR010000070.1 GCA_946410535.1 uncultured Bacteroidales bacterium | reverse complement strand
GTGTCGGGTGCGGTCATCGTCACCACGCCGCAGAAGGTGGCCTTCGCCGACGTGCTTCGCGCCGCGATGATGTTCAAGGAAGAGGCCCTGCAAATCCCGATTTATGGCTTGGTGGAGAACATGGCTTACTTCACGCCTTCCGACATGCCCGACAAGAGATATTACATCTTCGGCAAGGAAACGGGCAAGGGCTTCGCCGACCAACTTGGTGTGCCGTTGTTGGGTCAGATCCCGATTACGGAGAAGATTGCCGAGTGTGGTGATGCTGGCACGCCTTTGGCCTTGGATGCCGATTCGCCCGTCACGAAGGCGTTTGACAAGATTGCCCAAGCGATAATTAATAAGGATAATGGATAAGCCCAGCCCTGTAGGGGCGGTACATCGGTAAGCAGGCGACGTAAGTCCCTGTGTAGCCCAGCCCCGTAGGGGCGATACATCAGTAAGCAGGCGACGTAAGTCCCTGCCCATCAGCAAAAACAAACAGTAATAGCAATGGATAAAGACACAATACTACGCAAAGTGAAGAACGTCCTCGAACAAGTGCGTCCCTACCTCCAGCAGGACGGCGGCGACGTCAACTTCGTGGAACTCACCGACGACAACACCGTCATCGTGGAACTCACCGGCGCCTGCGGCAACTGCCCGCACAGCCGCTCGACCCTCAAAAACGGCATCGAGTCTGTGATGAAGAAGGTCATCCCCGAAATCAAGTCGGTGGAACAAGTCGAAACACTGGATTTATAACTTATTGTCTAACATAAAATCAAACGAAAATGAAAAAAGTTCTATTCTCATTGGTTGCCATGCTGCTCCTTTCGGTGAGTGGCATAGCGCAAACCACTTACACAAAGGTCACTTCGGCCTCGGGTCTTGAAGCGGGAGCCAACTACCTCATCGTGGCCCATCATGACGAACTCGGTGTCCTTGCGATGGGCTACCAAAAGTCAAACAACCGTAATGCTGTGGTCGTGAGCGAAAACGGCGAGTCCATAACCGTCACTCCTGGCACCGAACCCACAAGCGAAACCGACGTTTTCGAGTTCACTTTGGGCGGCAACGCGGGCGCTTGGACGCTCTTCGACGAGGCCAAAGGCGGTTACCTCTATGCAGCCAGCAGCAGCAGTAATCACCTGAAGACGCAAACCACGCTCGATGCCAACGGCGAGTGGAACATCACCTTCAACGGCGATGGCACGGCTGAAGTGGTCGCCCAAGGCGAAAACGAACGCAACAACATGCGCTTCAACCCCAACACCCAAAACAACGCCCCGTTGTTCAGCTGCTATGCCGAAGCATCGAACATCGACACGCGCGTCAGCTTCTACAAGGCTGGTGGAACGGCAGCACCCGATCCGGAACCGAGCAACTATCCCACTAACTTCACCGCAACGGTGAATGGCACTGAAGTGACGCTCACTTGGGCCGATGCCACGGGTACACAGCTGCCTGACAAGTATTTGGTTTTGGCTTCAACGGGCAACATCACCGTTCCCGTCGATGGCACTCCCGTCGCCAACGGCGACTTGACCCTCAACGTGAACTATGGCATTGAGAACGTGACCTTTGGCGGTTTGCAGGGCGGCACAATCTATCATTTCGCCATCTTCCCATACACCAACAGCGGTGCCAACATCGACTACAAGACCGATGGCAGCTATCCTACGGCTACAGCCGCCACGGAACAGATTTTCACCCTTCTCTTCGAAGACTTCGACGAAGACCTCGGCGTGTTCACGGCCTACGACATGTATGGCGACCAAACCTGGCACCAAGCCACCTACCAAGGCACGACTTATGCCAACATGAACGGCTATGCCAATCAGGTTTATAACGAGAATGAGGACTGGCTCATCAGCCCCGCCATTTCCAGCAACGGCAATCAGGATGCCTTGTTGTCGTTCCGTACGGCCATGAAGTTTGACGGCGACCCGATCCAAGTGAAGGTCTCTGTCGACTATGACGGCCAAAGCGAGCCGACGGATTTCGAATGGACCGACATCACCGATGCTTTCGATTTTTCGACGGGCGACTATGAATGGGTGGAATCTGGCGAAGTGAATATTTGGGGCATCTTGGACGGATACGGCCTCGGTTACCCCGATTTCTATGTCGCTTTCGTTTACAAGAGTTCAACCGAATCCGCCTCTTCTTGGGAGGTTGATTATGTGAAAGTCATTTCTCTTGGTGCTTTAGCAGTTGAAGAGAACAACCGTACCGTCGGCCTCTATCCCAACCCCGCCCGCGAGCAGGTGTCGTTCAACATTGAAAACGATGCCCAAGTGAGCGTCTACGACATAACGGGCCGCATGGTGAGCGTGACGAATGTCGCCGCCGGCGAAGCCAACCTCAACGTGAGCGAACTGGAGAACGGCGTGTATTTCGTCAACTTCCGCTTTGCCGACGGCACTACGGCTGTCTCCAAGTTTGTGAAGTATTGATTCAATCCTCCCTGCCCCCCCTTAAAAGGGGGACGCGCAAAGCGGCGCAAAACAAGCGTCCGGTAGGCGTCCCCCTCTTGAGGGGGCAAGGGGGAGTAAAAAACTCTTTATTTGAAAACCCATCTCCTCATAGCATTCCTCTTCCTCTCCTGCTTCGCCTCGGCCCAGCAGGTCGAGCCGGTGCGCTATGAGCTGCCGCGCTGGAACAAGGAGCAGGGCTGCCACTTCCAAGCCCTTGGCGAAACTGACGGCATCATGGTTTATGAGACCGACAAGCCAGACAAGGAGAAACACCGCCTATGGCAGTTCGCCTGCCTCGACAGCACCCTCTATGAGACCCGCAGCGACCTCATCCCCCTGCCCGAGAAAATGAAATATCTCGACTCTGACAGCGACGGTCGCTATGCGGCGTTCTGTTTCGTCAACGACGGCAACAAGAAAGCCGCCGACACACTCGATTTCCTCGTCGTCTCCTTCGACAAGGTGAACGGCACCTACCGGACCTTCTGGAACAAATGGCCTGAACGCTCGGTGCCGCTTTCCGTTGAGGTGGTCGATGGCACGATGATGCTCGCCTTGAACAACAAAGGCGGCAACGGCATCCTTTATTTTTACGACCTCACGAGCAACCAATACCGCACCATCACGCCCGCACCTTCGACCAGTTTCGTTCTGTTCCAAACGGCGAGTTTCCGCAACGAGCATTGCTTCGTGGTGGCCGCCAAGGAGTTCGAGGAAAAACGCTTCAAGTCCACCTCGTTCATGGTGTTTTCGGCTGCGGGCAACCTGCAAGGTTCATATAGGTATGAGAACATCTCCAATGCAGCATTGGGTCGCATGGGCTTCCGCTTCGATGAAAACCGAAACCTCGTCGTCATCGGCACTTTGGAGCGCGAGACGGGACGCAAGGTCAGTCTTGAAGGCATCACTGAGAACTTCGATAAGGAAAGCGTGGGCGTGGTGTGGATGCGCTTCGTTGGAGGCATACCCGAAAGCCATATCTACCTCTTCAAGGACATGCCCGAAATCGAGTTGGCACTCACTGCCTCTGACCGCGTCCGCGTGCGCGAGGAACGCCTGAAAAACCAGAACAAGGAAAAACCCACAAAGGGCGAAATCGCGTTCCAGTTCCTCACGCCGCGCCTGACTGACTTTGGCGACCTGACCATCTTTGCAGCCGAGGCCTTCATGCCCTATTACCATACCGAGACGCGCACGACTTATGGCTATTACCGCTACTACGGCGGCTATCCCTACACTTACACTGTGTTCGACGGCTACGACTTTTTCAGCGAAATCATCCTCGCCTTCGACCGCGACGGCAAGCTGCAATGGCAACAGTCGGTGAAGTTCGAGAATGAACTGACTTATGATCTTTTCCCACATTCGTCGGAAGGCGTTTGCTACGATGAGCTGGTGGTGGCTTCGCCCTACCACAATCATTTGCGCTACACCTCTTTCAATGGCAATGGCCAGTCGCTGATGAACCAGCAGAGCGAGAAACTTGAACCCTTCCATGGGGCGGATTATGTGGAAGATGAATACTTCGCCCAAATCGCGCCATGGTATGGCAGCCGTTTCCTCATCTATGGCTCACAGATTATCCAAAACAGCACCCAACCCAAAGCGCGTCGTACCGTGTTTTATTTGCAAAAGGTTCAATATGATTGAGTTATGATTTTGAGTTACCTGAAATACCTGCTGCAACGGAAGACCAAATATTCGATCCATTCGCCTTTTGTGTACGATTTCATGGTCAAGGTGCTTTACGACAATGGCTCCAATCGCGACTATGACCTCATGCTGCGCGTCAGCCATCTCGTTGATGGAAAACGTTTTGCAACTCGTTCGAGACGCAAGCAGGCACGTTTCCTCTATCGGCTTGTGGGCTATCTTGAGCCGGAGACCGTGCTTAGCTTTGGCAAGGTGTCGGCATTGAATACCAGCGCGTTGGCTTTGGGTAATCTGCAAACCAAAGTCTATTTGGAGCAGACGACGGAGTTTTTGGAGACCTTAAGCTCGATGGGCGTGGTCAACGTGAACCTCATCCATCCCGATGCCGACGAGGAGGAGCAGCTGGAACGATACAACACGGGCTTTGTGCTTTATGGCCTTGAGGACTTCGGTGAGGACAACTGGAACAACCTGGAGGACGGCATGGCGCAGGCCGACGACGACACGGTGCTGGTATTCGAGGGCATTCACCACTCGCGCCGCACCGAGGCCGCTTGGGAAGCCATCAAGGAAGGCGAGGGTGTCACACTCACGATGGACCTCTATACAATGGGCTTGGTGTTTTTCCGCGAAGGCATTGAGAAACAAGATTTTGTGCTTAAGTATTAGTGCTGAATTGGGAATGAGGTATGCTGAAGGGATTTTAAATTTTAAATCTTGAATTTTAAATCTTAAATGAAAAATATCACTTACACAAAAACCGGCGACCAAGGCCAAACCTCACTGATAGGTGGCCTGCGTGTCGCGAAATATGACGATAGAGTGGAAGCCTACGGCACCGTTGACGAGCTGAGTGCTTTTATCGGCGTGCTTTACGACCAAGAGGGTGTCACTGCCGAGATGCGCAAGGTGCTCGATACCATCCAGAACAAGCTCTTCACCATCGAGTCGCACTTCGCCTTGGACGAGAACTCCGAGGTGAAGAAGATGATTCCCATGCTGACTGCCGACGACGTGGCATTTTTGGAGCACGAAATCGATGTGATGAACGAGCAGCTGCCCGAGCTGAAATCCTTTGTCATTCCAGGCGGAAACTTGAAGGCGAGCCATGCCCACGTGTGCCGCACGGTGTGCCGCCGTGCCGAGCGTCAGGGCTGGCGGTTGGCCTCGCAACACCCTGTCGATACGCTCGATTTGAAGTATCTCAACCGGTTGTCAGATTATTTCTTCGTTTTGTCTCGCTATTTTGGCTTTTTAGACAAAGTTGATGAAAATAACTGGAAATCAACAAAATAAAAATTCGTAATTTTTACAAAAAAGCCCTTGTTAGTTCCAAAAATACTTGTACTTTTGCGCGCTCAAAAAACAAGTAAAACACAAAAAAATTATACTATGTATTGGACACTAGAATTGGCTTCAAAATTGGAAGACGCTCCATGGCCAGCCACCCGCGACGAGCTGCTGGATTGGGCCTTGCGTACTGGAGCGCAAGAGGAAATCATTGAAAACCTTCAGGAAATCGAGGACGAAGGTGAGATATACGAACGCATCGAAGACCTTTGGCCCGACTATCCCACGAAGGACGACTTCTTCTTCCACGAGGATGAATATTGATTAGCCGCTTTTATGGCAACATTGCAAGATGCTCACGCCGTTGGAGCTGTTGGTGGTCGGCGCGAAGGACGGCCAGTTTGCGGCGGCGCAAATCCGCAGGTATGTGCCCTACGAATTCAAGCCCGAATCCGAGATCATGGTCTTCAAAGGCGCCGATGCCGAGGCGTTGCTCGCCAACCTGAAAGACGTGAAGCCCGTCGACAAGGGCTTGTGGAAGTGATGGCTTTTTTAGGCAGGCCGATTGGCCTGCCTTTTTTCCTTCCTAAGCCCAAGGTGGTTTCTTCTAATTTGGCTCAATTAATTTTTTTATTCAGCCAAAACAATAAAAACAACACACAAGCCGCTATCTTTGCAAGTAACTAAAGTCATATCACAGAAAAAAACGAATATGAAAAACCATTTTCAAAAAGCAATCGGTATTGTCTGCTTGGTAGCATCGATGCTCTGCTTGGTATTGACTATGATGTGCTGTCATAGCGGTATTAATGCTAATAAGAATACTATTCACTACAGCGATATTGAAAAAATTCATATCGGAATGCCACTTGACAGTGTGGTCTTGGAGCTGGGTCAGCCATACGCCTTCAGCAGCGACCTTGGATGTCATGATCTGACGTGTAAGAATCCACGTGTTGTTTCTGATATTAAAATGACAAAAGGAACGGATGTTGTTCATTATGTAGACAGCATATATCAAGATACGAATTATTGTTGCGAGGCAAATAGGGAGAATATGAGGAACATTGAAAAACACGTCACTCTCGATTATACGGAGGAGCCATCATTTCTAAAGAGCATTTTTAATTCTCCGATGTTTACTTACCCGATGTTGTGGATTCATTTGGACAGCAATTACCGAGTAAGTGAAGTTTATGCGAAATACTACGGAAAGGGATGGGATGAGAAGTGCATATATTCACTATCTGAGAATCCTGCTAAGGATAGTCAGAATAACAACATAGAATTAATAGTAGATACGACTTTGTTCAGAAAGTGTTTCCCAAAATGATATAAAGCTCCGATAACATTCCAACACATAAATCGGGGATGCGTGTTGATGTCGTTCTTATTTTTCCTTTATATATCATTATAAATCAACGTACTATCCGTTGATTTCCAATTAAGCGGGTTTAAAACTGCTTATTTGGCAGCAATATTACAACCCATACATTTGTTTGGTTTTACCGATAGTGTTCTTACCTACGGTATAGGCATAACAAGATGATGGGATAAACTGCAATAATCCCGCGTTCATCTTATGTCGTATTGTTATGGTTTTTGATGTCACCAATGCTTGTTCCAAACCCGTTTGAGGCATAAAGTATAATAAAGAAGTCAATTCTTCGGGATGCTCCGTATAACGGTCGGTCCATTTGATTTCCACCGCCCAGAAAGGTTTTTGTTGGGCGATATTCATCCCCACAATATCCACCTCGCCCTGTTGCGTCTTGCTTAGCCGCCAATTGGCGTATGAAATATCCACTCCGAGACGAGGAATCCATTGTGCATATACTGCCGTTTCAACCATATTGCCTATCTCCGTATCGGTTTCCGTAATAGGCTGAAAAAGAGCACACCGAAGCGAAGGGTTTGTCAAATAGATCTTGAAACTGGTTTCTCGCAAGTATCGTTTGGCTGTATCGTCAGTTCGATGGATAACCTTTATTAAAAAAGCAGCCTCAAGATACTCGATGTACTTGCGCAAAGTGTCTTTTCTCACCCCCGATTCTTTCGACATTCTTTCGTATGAGAATTGGTCGCCAGAGTGATAGGCAATCATTGTGAATACACTATTCAGCTCCTGAACATCCTGAATGCCATACAAACTAGGCAAGTCGCGAAGCAAAACCTTATCAATAATATCATGACGGATAAATTGTCCTGGGTCCTCCTGAATTTTTTCTGAGAATACCACTTCGGGATATCCGCCGTAGTTGATATAATCAATAAACAATTGGTTAAGTCGCTTAATGTCAATGGTATTGTAAAAACCAACCGTCGTGTCATACCATTGCATTTGTTGCGGCACGAGAAGATTTTGATAGTCTTTGAGATGGATGTACTCATAGAAAGTGAGCGGGGGCAACAAGAAATCCGTAAACCGGCCTGCGCCACTTTCATTGCTCCGTTTCTTGAGTTCCGCAGCAGCCGACCCTGATACCACAAAGCGCGTGTTACGATAGGTATCCACCAATGACTTGAGATGCACTTCCCAATCTTTCAAGTACTGAATCTCATCAAAGAACACATAATATTGGCTTTTATCATCAGGTTGTTTGCCTAAAGTCTGCTTACAAAGGTTATACAAAAGCTCAAGATGAATGTTGTTATATATGGGTGTCTCGACAGAAATATAGATAATGTTCTGAGCTGGCACACCTTCATCAATAAGCCGCTGAATAGTGTGGTAAATCATCACCGTCTTGCCCACACGCCGAGGTCCCATCAAGACAATCGACCGGTTAATTGACAAATCGGTTACCAACGGATAAAAAATTTCCGTATACAACCTAGGACGCATATCACGATAAAAAGAAGGGATTTTGCCTTCTGTCCACCATGGGTTGTCAACCCTGAGACGACCTAAGATTTGTTGCTCTAACAATGCCGTATATTCCATATAAGAAAGTTTTTACCATGCAAAAATACTACTTTTGTGCAAAATAAGCAAAGAAATTCATGCTTATTTGGTAAATAATTGTCACTTTAAGGAAAAAATCGCGTTTTTTACACCTTAATTTGCTTTTGCCTATAAGCTAGGTCTCTTCAATAAGCGTGTAATTGATTAGTTAATGTGATTTTGTATTTTATTATAAATCAATGTATTATTATATATTTTACAATTAAGCACTATCTAGCGTGCTTATTTGGCAACTTAATCAGATGAAACATAAAAAGGCGTAACCCATTGGATTACACCTTTTTTGATAGTATAGTTGAACGTTTTTTAAAAATGTATAACTCTTTTAGAATGCGAAGCAGCATAAATTCGTTCATTATAATGAACAAAATTTGAATATTTTTCATTTTGTTCATCATAATCAACAAAATTTTACTGGTTTAGGATTCTCTTCATGGATTCCAGCAAATATGAGGGCATTATTCACATCCCACTTGCCGAGTTCTTGAAGAAAGGGTTCCTTGATAAGTGATGATAAGTCGCACCTTGTCGCTAATTAAGTCGCGTTGCAAATATGTAGCAAATACGAGAGAAAAATTAATTAATTTGCGTAAAACTTGAAAATAAAAAAGGTGTAACCCATTGGATTACACCTTTTTTGATAGTGATTTAAGAAGCGGTTACTTCACTTCCTCAAAGTCCGCGTCAGTAACGGTGTCGTCACCGCCATTGTTCTGCGGGCCTTGGTTCGGGTTGCCACCTTGG
>CAMKAR010000069.1 GCA_946410535.1 uncultured Bacteroidales bacterium | reverse complement strand
GTGAGTTCGGTGGAACGATCCGTCTGATTTTCACTCAAGCCTTTGATAGTGACAGATTGGTAAGGGCAATATATGACGAACTGCAAAAGGTGTTTCCTGACACCGAGTTCAAAGACAACGGGAGCCACTCTTTCGATGAGTTCTTCATCAGCGAAGTGCCACACCTGAAGTCGTAGGATTCAGCCTCCGAGATTTCGGGGGCTGTTTTTTTGTTGTATGGAGCATAGGCTTACGGCTATTAACCATTATCCGCGTTGGTTTTCGGGCATAGGCTTACGGCTATGCCCTGGCGGCTGTCGTCCCTTCGGGACTATGGGGGCAAAATTCAAAATTAAGCTGACTTTTTTTGCCTGAAATGTTTTTTTCCTTATTTTTGCAGTTCACAATTTGCTTATAATAGCATGAAAAAGGCTTTCGTCATAGCGATGCTCTTCGTCTCGATCCAACTCCAAGCACAAATGCGAATCGGAGCCAACAAAGCCGTGACCACTGCCGAAAGCTTCATTACGCAGAACACGAAGCAAGGTGAAGCCACATTGACGTTGTCGGAAGAAATCAAAAGCCATCTAACAGGGCAAACCAACCTATTCGTGTTTTCGGTGGAACCCAAAGGTTTCGTCATCGTTTCGGCGATGGACGAAGTGCTTGCCTATTCTTTGCGTTCGGATTTGCCGAAAATTGAAAACATGCCCGAACACATTGCCTATTGGATACACCATTATAATGATAGGACTGACTATTTGGTTGAGCATCCCGATGAGAAACCAAAAGCCGCAAAAACGAATCGTGAAGTTGCGCCTCTGCTCACTTCCGTTTGGGGACAAGGCTGTTTCCACAACGAGGCCTGTCCTTTGGACAGCGTCGGTCCTTGCGGTCATGTCTCGGCAGGTTGTGTGGCCGTTGCCATGGCTCAAATACTTTATTACCATAAGTATCCCATGAAAGGCTTTGGAGAACTAACCTACGACTGCCCTCCCTATGGAACATTGAGCGCCAACTTCGGAGAGACAATGTACGACTGGAATGGCATGTGTGACACACTATACGAAGGCAATCCAGCTGTCGCTCAACTAATTAGCCATTGTGGCATCGCAGTTATGATGAATTACGGTGCCCATCAAAGCAATTCTTCGTTCACCGCTGCGAACAATGCCTTTAGGCAATATTTTGGCTTTCCCACGGCTACATTGATTTATAGGAGTTATTACGACGATGAAACTTGGCAGGAAATCATCAAGCGAGAACTCGACAAGCAACTCCCCGTGTACTTTCGCGGCATGTCGTCGTTGGGCGGACATGCTTTCATTTGTGACGGTTATGACACAAACGGGCTGTTCCACTTCAATTTCGGATGGGATGGCGTTGCCGATGGCTTTTACACCCTTGACAACCCCTCGGGGTTCACGTCGCAGCAGGCCATCATCCACAACATCCTGCCTATTGGCAACATCCCTATCCATTGCGACGAACACAACATCATCTATGTCTCGCCCAGCGGTACTGGCGACGGTTCTTCGTGGAGCAATTCAACCAACGATTTGCAAGGAGCCTTGTTCAAATCGCATTTTGATAATTGCACCATCTGGGTCAAGGAAGGCACCTACATGGGTGATTCCATTAACGAATACGCCTTCTGGCTGATGCGCAATAGCAAGCTGCATGGAGGCTTCAAAGGCGACGAACCTTTTGACTACGACCTCTCGCTCCGCGACTTCGAGAGCCATCCCAGCATCCTCGACGGCAACCATCGCCAAGGGGTGATCAGCGTGCTGCCGAATATCGATAGCGACAGTATCGTAATCGACGGCTTCACCATCCAAAACGGGATTTCAAAAGAAGGAGCAGGAATGTCACTTTCCAGTCATGCAACCGTCAGCAATTGCAAGATTTGCCACAATAGTGCCGTCCAAAATGGAGGTGGAATATCATCGTCGCTCAATAGCATCGACATTCAATTCGTTGACTGCAATTTTTTTGACAACCAAGCCAAGAACGGAGGTGCCATTCACGACATTGGGAGCACTACATTCATCCGTTGCAACATTCACGACAATATTGCCTCGCACAACGGAGGAGGAATCCATAGCATTGGAAACACCACACCGAGCCAATTCATCAATTGTACCATCAGCCACAATTCGGCTCTAAACGGTGGCGGAGCTTATTGCAACCGTTCAAAATCATCGTATTGGAGTTGCCTGTTTAGCAACAACACCGCAACAAACGGCGGAGCTTGCCACGGAGAATCCAATTTGATCAACTGCACCATCGTAAAAAACGAAGGTTCGGAAAACTACGGAGGCGTTTACCATTCCGAAGCGGTGCCGCACGAAATCAGGAATTGTATCATTTGGGGCAATGTCAGCCAAGGCGAATACAAGCAAATTGGGCCTGGAATGAACCATGACCATTGCGCTGTGCAAGACGACAGTTCGACATCGTTAGCGAACATCAAACTGGCAGCCGAAAACGATGGTGAATCGCCAGAATGCCACGTCAGGTTCATTGACGCCGATATAGATGCAGGCGGCGAAGGCCATGGCGGCGACTGGAGGCTGCAATCACACAGCGTCTGCATCGATCGGGGAGTTGGCATTGCGCAACAACCTGATACCGACTTGGCTGGAAATCCACGTCTCAAGCACTTGAGTCCCGACATGGGAGCCTACGAATCCGATAACGTCAGCCACACCATCAGCCTTGACTTCTGCGAAAACTCACCTTATTATTACGACAGCATTTTCATCCCCCAGCCCGGCACATACACCTTCCTATACCCAGGGCCGCAATACGACAGTTTGGTCATCCTCAACATGACACCCCTAATTGAATCTCCTCCTGTAACTGACACGATATGCGAGGGCGAAGCCTATGATTTTCATGGCACACTTCTTTATGAAACAGGGGTTTACTTCGACACTATCGATTGCATAGGCTATCGACTCAACCTCACCGTCAAACCCGTGACTGACATTTACATTGAAAAAAACATCTGCGAAGGCGATAGTATCAATTTCTTCGGAACGCATTTGGCAGAATCAGGGCATTATTACAAGGAGTTCTATTGTACGAAACGCTATTACTTGGATCTTAAGGTCAATCCGCGCCCGTCATTACAATGCACTAACGACACCACAGTATTCATCGGTCAACCTATCACATTGAGTGCCTCAGGAGCCGACACCTATCTCTGGTCGACAGGTGACACCACGGCAAGCATCGTTTTATATCCAGAAAAAGACAATTATTACAGCGTCACTGGAACCATGGTGAATGGATGCAATGCCACAAAGCAAATCATGGTCAAAGTCGAAGGAGACTTGAACGACGACATGTTTATGTTTCCAAACCCTGCGAACGACATTGTGAACATCTACAAGAAAAACATCGATGAGGTTTTGATTTTCAATACGTTAGGACAACCACTCAAACAGATTAGCGGCCAACGGAAAAACTTAGCCTTGGATGTCAGCAAGTTTGAAGAAGGGGTTTACATCGTAATGGTAAGGGCTCTTAACAATCGATATTACGCAAAACTCATCGTTCAACACTGACCTGACAAGGGACAGCCTCCACATTGAGACCCGAATCCGACAAATACACCAAAAAAGCCCTTATCACCTTTTGCGTCATTTCGCGCAATGCGGCAGAATAACGTTGCACCTGGGCTTGGTGTGCATTTTCCTTCTTACCAGTCTTGTAATCAATGAGATAAATGGCATCGGGAAGCTCGGCGTAGCGGTCGAGGCGCAGCACTTCGCCATGATATAGGATTTCTGATTCCGTCTTGATTTTGGCTTGAGGCGCAAAAGCCCTGCCAATCAATGGATGGCGAGACATCTGCATGAACATTTCGCGTATCCACGAAGCTGTCTCTTCGTCGATGGTGCCGTTGGAGAGATAGGGCGACAAAACCGTTTCCATATCGGCCTCGAAACGAATCTTCGACAGGATCTCGTGCACCAACTCGCCCCACTCGCGGGGTTGCAAGCGGTCGCTCGCCGAACGCCACAGCTGCATCGGGTCGGCATCCACGGAAATCCTTTGGAGCCAATCCGCCGAAACCGAATCCGTCAACGAAACGGCATCCATCTTTGCCTTTTCCTCCTTCGGGTTGCGGAAATCGGGACTGCCGAAACGATAGACAAGAGCATCCTCCACATCCAACTGATGGTCGCCCAGGTCGGCAAGGAAATCACGAATGAGGTTGGGCTTGTCGGCCTTGCCTTGCTTGGCGATGACATAGAGACGTTGCACGGCTCGCGTAAAGGCTACATAAAGCAAGTTGAGATTGTCCAAACGATTGCTTTCGCGCTCTTTTTCAACTTCTTGCAATGCCAAATCGCCCATGTTCTCGGCGTTCTTGTCCATTTTGAACAACACCTTTTCCAAATTAGGTATAGCCTCGAAACCCAAATCTTGTGGCCGAAGCCATTCTTCGGGCGACTTGCTGGGATTCAGCTTCTCGTCCAAATCAGTGATGGCTTCGGGATAGATGACCACGGGAAACTCCAAGCCTTTCGACTTATGTATCGTCATGATATTCACCGCGTTGCCGCTCTCCGACTTCACGGCAAGCACGTCCTGTTTCTTGTCCCAAAACGAAAGGAACTCGACGATGCCCTCTTTCGGTCCCGACTGCCATCTGAGCACCTCCTCCATGAAGTAATTGATAAAGGAGTCGCGAATGCCGTCGAACCGGAAAATGCGAAGCAACGCAGCACAAAGGTCATAAAGGCATGTGGCCTTCGACAGCGCTTTTCGCAACACACCAGGCTCGCCAATGCCCATCACCGTTTCGATGGCGACTTCACCATCAGCAATGGCTTTCACCTCGTTGAAGCAAGAGCTGACATCGCCTTCAAAGCCATGAGTTTGCGTCAGCATCCAGAAATACAGCACGTTGGCAATATTGGCTTCGTTGTCGTCAAACATCAAGTAACGCAACGTGTTGACCAACAGCTGGACCTTATCCGACGACTTCAGCAAGATGGAGACTTGCGAAATGACAGGTATTTCCCTGTCGTTCAAATAGTTTGCCATTTCAGCACCATAGTCCGACTTTCTAGTAAGCAGTGTGATGTCCGCATAACGATAGCCATGGTTTTCCACAAGCTCGCGAACGATGGCCTCTACCCTACCGAAGCAATAATCCGGCTGGTTTTCAGCATCGTATAGTTCCACCTGCACCAAGCCCTTGTCGGTCTTGTTCTTCTCCTGATGGATGCGCACGCCCTCGTCGGTGCCTGGCTTTTGCGACACATAGACCTTTTGCGACTCAAGCGAGAGCACCTTATAGGCACTCTCAAAAAAGGCATTGTTGAAGTCGACCACCTCGGCAAACGACCGGAAATTGGTGCCCAAATTGGTGAAAGCGAAATGATCTTTCAGGTTGTTCTCGAACTGTACGAAAGCAGGCTTGCGCTCGTCGTTGGGGAGGGCGTAAATCTCGGGCAGGCGGACAATCTGTTCTACCTCGCCGCTGCGGAAACGATAGATCGACTGCTTGCCATCGCCCACCACCATGCTCATCTCACCAGCGGCCAATCCATTGTCAATCAACGGCAAAAGGTTTTGCCACTGCAAGATGGAGGTATCTTGGAACTCGTCGACAAACACATGGCGATAGCGTTCGCCAATGCGCTCATAAACAAAGGGAACCGAAAAATCGCCCATCACCGTGTTGAGCAGCTTGTTGAACTCCGAGATGTGCACCACCTCGTCGTCAGCGGCCATTTGGTCGAACTCCAACCGTATTTGGCTGCGTAAGGCATATAGGTAAAGCAAATCACGTTGTGACCTGTAGAACAGGAACTTACCTAATTCGTCGTCAACCAAGGCCTTGATAGCATCCAAAACAGGCAACAACGCAGCGTTAATGATCTCGATTTGCGACTTTCCGAACTGTTTTTCAGCCTCTTTCGAGAAGCAGTTACCCTTTTCAAGCACTGCGGCAAATCGGGCACTTGGCCGTTCGTAGGTCTTGTTGCCGAGTTTGCGAAGGTAAGCCACAAAGCCATTCTTGCCGTATGAATAATGCTCTTCCAAGAGGTTGTATTGCGTCTCAATGCGCTTGTAATCATCGAGCAAGGTCTTCAATTCGTGCTCAAAGCGGCTTGTCTTAGCATTCAGAAAATCAAGCGTTTGCCTATATTGGATGGGATTCTTGATACCATTGTCCTCGTCTTTCTGGTAGGCTTTCTCCGTCATCAGTTTCTTGATGAAATCAGAGAGTTGTGTTTCGATGGCGGTGGAGCGTTGGTTGTCGAACTGGTTGTTGCTGAAGTCGACCAAAAGTCGGGTCAGGTAGTCGTCTTTGTCGCTGATTCTCAGGCCCAAATTCTCAGTGATGGTCTCAGCCACCTCGTCGGTGTCGATGCTGACGGCATATTGGGTAGGCAGGCCCAAGTCATGGGCGAAACTTCGCGAGAGTTTTTGCACGAATGCGTCGATGGTGCTCACGCAAAAACAGCTGTAATCGTGGATGATACAAGTCATCAGGCGTTGCGCGTTGCGTTTCAGTTCCTCGTCGCTGATGCCGAGTTCGTCAATCAAGACGGCTTCCATCGAGTGAGGGTCGACAGCCTCGCTATTGATGATTTCGCGCAATGCGTTGACGATTTTCGCCTTCATCTCGTTGGCTGCGGCATTGGTAAAAGTAATGGCGAGGATGTTCCTGAAATTGCCCACCGTGGCCTCGCTCTTGAGGCAAAGCTTCAGGTATTCCTTGATGAGGGTAAAGGTCTTTCCAGCCCCTGCCGAGGCCTGGTAAACCTTGAAATTGCCTCTGTTATCCATAATCATCAGTTGTTTTCTGGTTTTCGGGGCTTCGAGATGAAAGGTTGGTTAGAAGGCACCGTTTTTTTCTTGAACAGGTCGCGGAACGTCGTGAATGAGCGGCTGTAGGACAGACCGAGGCCTTGGGTGTAGGGCGCCCGTTTGTCAATGGCGAAGCTGTTGAAATTGGTATTGTAGTTGGAATGGTTGTAGAAATGCGCCTGTAGCCGTCCGTCCTTGCTCAATTTGTAGTAGAGGTCGAATTCGCCTACGATGTTGGAGGCATTGCCACCGCTGACGCTGTTGCTCGCAATCACGCCCAGATTGGTCTCGATGGTAAGGCGGTTCTCGAAAAGCTCGGTGCGCAACGCAACTTGATATTCGTCGTAGGCGTCAATGTCGCCTGAGTGATAGCTGACGCCAAGATTAAGGTTCTTCGTGATGTCGACCTGCAAATTGGCCGAAAACATGTGGCTGAGATTGAGCGTCTGCGTCACACCGGAAGAGCCGCCGGCATAGGCAAACTTGCCCAGGACCAAGAGCGTGAGAGCCTGCTGGGCCATGACCGTTTGGTTGGTGGTGTCGACGAGCGAATAGACCGTTTGTATGATGTCCTCATTGGCATTGGGGAGGTTCATTCCGAACGAAATGGTCGGGTTGAGCAGGGCGTCTTTCAAGTGGATGAGGCACTCGACGTTGACGTTGTTGTTGGCGGTTGAGTCGACTTGAAGACCCAAATCGGCCAAGGAAGCCTTGAGGGAATACACACCCGTGGCGTTGATGCGTCCGTCGGTGGGGCTGCCCGACCACGAGATGGTGCCCCCCTTCTTCAGGGAGAAGTTGCGCGTCACGACATTCATCAAGGTAAGCTGGAAGCGTCCCGAACTGATGGTGTAGTTGCCGTACATGGTCAGCGGCTCGGTGGTCGAGGTATTCAGTTTCACATTGCCGTTGCCCGACGCTTCGATGGTGCCGATGTCGCTTGGGAGCATGATTTTCATCGTGGCGTCGTCGGTGGCATCCACGTCGAGGCTTATGGCGAAGTTGCTCCTTTTCTTCGTTTCCTTCTCTTCGGGGATTTCCTCTTCATCCTCCTCAGTCTCGACAGGTGGGGCGATGAACACGATGAAGTCGTTGTCTTTCACCGTAGAGGCTTTGTTGAGTGGGATGGTCAGTGCCGTTCCGGCCTGTGTTCGTGCCTTGATGCCTAAGAAGATGTCGTTGACAGGGCCTTTGACATAGACCAAACCATTGGCTATCGCCGAGCCATAGAACAAGTCGTTGTCCTTGCTTGTGGTGGCCATGGCTAAGAAATTGCGCGGGTGCAGCTTGAGGTCGAGATAGAAGTCTTTCATCCGGTTGTGCCTGATTTCGCCTTCCACGAGTGCTGTGTTGCCTATCGTGTCGGTCATCACCATGTTCTCGAACGAGATGGACTTGTTGTCGATCAAGATCGTAGGGCTGAAGGTATAGAATGTGTTGAGGTAATCGACCTTGCAGCCGCCTTCGATAATACTGACTTTTCCGCTGATTTCGGGCTGGTTGAGCGTGCCTTTGACGTCGACCAAGCCGTTGGCATAGCCTTGCATTCGCGTCACGACGCCAGTCAGGAAGGGGCTGGCAACGGCCAACCGCAACGAATCCAACGCTATGGTGAAGTCAAGGTTGTCGCCATCTCTTGCGGTATAGTACGATCCGTAGGCGTTCAGCATCCGCTTCGCGTCGTTGAGGATTTCGGCCTCCACGTCGACAGACTTCTCCTCGTTGTCCCAAGAGCTAACAATCTCTGCATCGCCCACAAGGTCGCCATTCACTCCCAGCCGTTTTATGTTGAGGTCGGCCAGCAGCATGGGGTTGGCCTTCAGGCTGCTGAGCATGGCATCGCCAGAGATGAACCCATCAATGTCGAAGCCCATGGATTTAGTGAGGATGTCGAAGTTGGAAATGTCGAAGCTCCTAAGTTGCAACGAAATCGTATCACCTTCATTCATGGGCACATAGCCATCCACGCGAAGCGATTGGCGGTTGTGGCTGAGCATCAGGTTGGAGATGTTCACCCTGCCGTCGTTCATGTCGATGAAATTGCTTGGGGCGATGTTCCACAATGAGTCGTTGATGACGATGTCGGCCTTGCTGATATTGACGATGCCGCCCGTCTCATGCGGATGGAAGGCCAGGTCGATGGCGGATTTGTTGTGGTCGCAGGTGTCGGCATCGTCCCACCTGATTTGTGTGGCGATGGTGTCGTTGCCCATCTTGGCAAAGAGCGACAGGTTGTCGAGGCCGAAGTTCATGGTGTCGGTGGCGGTGATGTTGGTCCATTCCACACGGCCTACAGCAACACGGCCATACGAATGCGAACGTGTGTTGAAGTTACGAAGCTCGAAGTCGTTGATGGCTACCTT